>NZ_JARAVK010000500.1:0-2657 GCF_033792765.1 Streptomyces sp. PA03-6a
GAACGACGGTCAATTCGTGCCGCCGCCCCACGCCTGGACGAACACCGTGGTGACGTTGGCGGGCGGCACGAATTGACCGTCGTTCTGGAAGTCCACCAGGCCGTGGGCCGGGGCGACACCGGGCGGGCCCTGCGGGCCCGGCGGCCCGACAGGTCCGGCGGGCCCGGCAGGTCCCTGCTGGCCGGTCTCGCCCGGAGGCCCCTGAGGTCCGGCGGGTCCGGCGGGTCCCTGCGATCCGGGAGGCCCAGGCGGGCCGGGAGGCCCTGGTGGGCCGGGTATCCCGGGGCGGCCCGGGTGACCGTGGCCAGGGCGGCTGGGGCAGTACCCGGGGAAGTAGGGGAAGAGGAAGCACGGGCCGGCGAGCCCGGCTTGAGCGTCGGGCTTCACGGCGGCGGCCTCGCGACCGTCGGCGTACGCGGCACCCGAGAGAGCACTGGACGCCAGGGCCACGCTCGCGGCCACCGTCCACATCCGCAGACCACCTCGGCGTCGCCCTCGGGCTCCATGGGGCATGGCTATTCGAGACAACACGCCACCTCCAGCAAGGGGGCCCGCAACGCGCGGCAGAGGCCGGATCACCAGGAGAGGAGAGCTGTCGGAGACAGCAGCGAGCCCACAGCAAGAATCGCCCTGCCTGTTGCGTCGTGCACATTCAGTAGCCGACCGGGTGATTTCGTCCCCGCATCGGCCCGGCACTCCTGCAAGGGCCCCGGGCGGCTGTGCTGCGCCGTGGCGCCGACGGGCGGCCGCGACCTCGGCGGCCGGGAGGAGGCCGGCGAAGAGGCCGGCCTCCTCTACGAGCGTGCTGAGCGGGGCAGATGGTGCATCGGCACTCTCAGAGCCGCTAGCTGCGAGCGCACGCGACTTCGGTCAGAGTCAGGGCGCTGTCCGAGCTGAGCGCCCATGTCGTGCCAGTCCAGATGACCCAGGGCGTCGGGACGGGGTCATCCCCGCTGGCGTCAGTGACGGCCCCACCGGTGACGGCCGCGCAGATGGCCTGCCAAGTCTCAGACCGGAATCCGACGTTCAGACCGTTGATCATTGGCCCGTTGCACAACGAACTGGCTGCGGTAGTGGTGGTGCTCGCACAAGTAAGCGTCGCGCCGTGCACGATCTGGGTCGAGAGGAACTGACCGAAGACCGGTTCCGATCCCGGCGGCCCCGCCGGTCCGGTGTCGCCCTTCGGCCCTTGCGGCCCAGCGGGACCCACCGGCCCTTGCTGGCCGGGATCGCCCTTCGGCCCCTGCGGCCCGGCCGGCCCCTGCGGCCCGGCCGGCCCCTGCGGCCCGGCGGGGCCCTGCGGCCCGGGAGGTCCAGGCGGACCGGGGCGACCAGGGCGGCCGTGGTGGCCGGAGCAGTACCCGGGAAGCCCCGGGATGAAGAAGCACGGGTCGGCAGAACTGTTCTGAGCGCCGGGTTTCGCGACGTCAGCGTGGCCACCGTCCGCATACGCCGCACCCGTCACTGCGCAGGACGCCAGGGCCACGCTCGCGGCCACCGTCCACGCCCGCATACGGCCTTGGCGCCGCCGTGTAGACGCCTGAGGCTCGGCTATTCGGGACAACACGTCACCTCCAGGGAGGGGTTCGCGACCGCGGCCGACCCCGTTTCCGGGGAGCTGCGCTGTCATGGGCAGCAGCGAACCCAACGCAAGAATCGCCCAGCGTGCCGACCCGGGCACCCTCGGTAGCCGAATGGGTGATGCCCGGTCCTCACGGCAGCGAGCGGCTGGTCCTCGGTGAGGGTCATGCGGGCCGCGACCGCCGGCCATGGCACAGCGGGCACGGTCCAGGCGCAGACCGCGGGCACCCTCGCCCCGCTGGCGGGCGACCGGTACTGGCGCGGTTACCGCGACGGCCGGGACGACGGACGGTACGACGCCCGCTCACGCCCGCGCTGCCGGAACCAGCGGGACTCCTACCGCCCCCAGAGCTGGAACTCCGAATACCGCCGCGGCTACCGCTCCGGCTGGAACTCCTCCTGCTGTGCGCGGTCCATAATGGCCCCCTCAGGACCTGGGCGCGGGGGGACGAGAGTTGACCACCGGGGACGACGACCGGGTCCTCACCGGGAGCTGGGTCTTCGAGACCAACCTGCGGCCCCTGTGCGAGTCGGTGGCGCACTTCACGGGGTACGGGTTCGACGACCGGGACTGGCAGGCGATCGACGCGGCCCTCCCGGCGACGGACGTCGAACGGCACGACGGCTGGTACGCGTACCCGCTGTCGGGCCGTGTGCCGCTGACGCTGCTCGTCGCGGGCGACCCCGGTTCCTCCGTGGTGTTCGTGCGGTTCGCGGGAGAGCCCGGCGAAGGGGAGAGGGCCCGGATCGAGGCGGCGCTCCACATCTTCGCGACCTGGGCCGTGCGGTGACGGCCGCTACTGGCACACGCGCTTGAAGTCGTCCGCCCCCACCCGTGCGCGGAAGCGCACCTCGTGGCCCGCGGAGTCGGTGAAGACCGCCGACGTCGGTGACAACAGCGTCATCGTGCCCCGCTGCGTGGGGTTGTCCCAGTCCGGCGGGGGGTTGAAGGCGCCGCCGGAGAGCGGGGTCTCCGCCTCGAAGTACGTCGAGCCGATCCGGGCCTCGTCGATCCCGCAGTGGGTGTACAGCTCGTAGGGGATGGAGGTCGGGGCCGGGGCGGTCGGGAACCGGAC
>NZ_JARAVK010000501.1:0-2632 GCF_033792765.1 Streptomyces sp. PA03-6a
CGCCTCGCCGCCGTCATCGACGAGGACACCGCCCGCACCGCGGCCGCGCCCCTGCTCACCGAGACCGACGAGGTCACCTGGGCCGACGGCGACGTCACCGCCCACCACGCCGCCCGCCTCGGCGCGATCACCCTCACCACCCGGCCCCTGACCGACCCCGACCCCGCACAGCTGCACACCGCGCTCCTCGACGGCCTCCGCCGCGAAGGACCCCGCCTGCTGAAGTGGACCCGCGACGCCGACACCCTCCGTCGGCGCCTCGCCTTCCTCCACCGCGAGATCGGCGCCCCCTGGCCCGACGTCTCCGACGAGGCCCTGCTCTCCCGCGCGGACGACTGGCTCGCCCCCGAACTCGCCACCGCCCGCCGCCGCGCCGACCTCGCCCGCGTCGACGCCGCCACCGCCCTGGGCCGCCTCCTGCCCTGGGCCACCGGCGACGCCGCCCGCCTCGACGAACTCGCCCCGGAACGCCTGGAGATCCCCTCCGGCTCCAAGGTCCGCGTCTCCTACGACGACGACCGCCCCGTCCTCGCCGCCAAACTCCAGGAACTCTTCGGCTGGACCACCACCCCCCGCATCGCCGGCGGCCGCGTCCCCCTCCTCGTCCACCTGCTCTCCCCCGCGGGACGCCCCGCCGCCGTCACCGCCGACCTCGCCTCCTTCTGGCGCGACGGCTACCGCGCCGTGCGCGCGGAACTCCGCGGCCGCTACCCCAAGCACCCCTGGCCCGAGGACCCCACCACGGCGGTCGCCACCCGGCACACCAACGCCCGCCTCAATGCTCCGGGCCGACGAACCGGTCCATGAGCGCGACGGCCTCCCGGCGGGCGACGGAGATGTTGCAGGCGTTGGCCTGCCTCCAGGCGACGCCTGCGGCGTCGAGCGAGTCGGCGCACAGGCGCCGGATGTGGACGCGGCACACGGAGTTCCCGGGCCGGACGGCCCTCATGGCCTGCTCGCACGTGTCGATCAGTCCGGGCCAGGCGTCGCCGCAGGCAATGCGCAGGGCGTGGCCGCCGTGGGGCTGGGGGCTGATGCAGCCGTCGCCGAGGTAGAGGCCGAGCAGGTAGGCGTAGGCGGGGCCGGATGCGCGGCCGGTGCAGTCGGTGCCGCTTCGTCTGGGTTCGATGCGGGTGCGCCAGTCGCGGATGGCGGAACGGGACACACCGGTCATCCGGCTCACGGAGCTGAGGCTCCGGCCTTCGGCGAGGAGCGCGAGGGCCCGGCGGCGGGTTTCCAGGTCGTACATGTGAACGACTTTGGCGTGATTCCCGCCACGCGTGACCGGAAATCCAGTGCCGCTCACTCGACTCAGTGAAGATCACCCTGAGTGATAAACGCCTTGAATTTGAAGGTGGAGTACCCCGGGTGGGATTCGAACCCACGCTATATGGTGTTTGAGACCATTGCCTCTACCGCTGGGCTACCGGGGCTTCCTTTGAAGCGAAGGCTAGCGTATACCCTCCGTGTCCTAAACATACCGGAGATAGGTAGGCTCTTGGGGCAGCACCTGCCCTGGAACGAGGAGTCCCGTGAGCGCCGCCGAGCCCGTTGACGAGCAGTCGCACGTACCGCCGCTGACCACCCGTGTGGTGATCGCCGAGGACGAGGCTCTGATCAGGCTCGACCTGAAAGAGATGCTCGAGGAGGAGGGCTACTCCGTCGTCGGTGAGGCGGGTGACGGCGAGACGGCCGTGAAGCTCGCCGAGGAGCTGCGGCCGGACCTGGTGATCCTGGACGTGAAGATGCCCGTGCTGGACGGGATCTCGGCCGCGGAGCGGATCGCCAAGGAGAAGATCGCGCCGGTGCTGATGCTGACCGCCTTCTCGCAGCGCGAGCTGGTGGAGCGGGCCCGGGACGCGGGCGCCATGGCGTACCTGGTCAAGCCGTTCAGCAAGAGCGACGTCGTCCCGGCGATCGAGATGGCCGTGTCGCGGTTCACGGAGCTGCGGGCGCTGGAGGCGGAGGTCGCGGACCTGAGCCTGCGGCTGGAGACGCGGAAGCTGGTGGACCGGGCGAAGAGCGTCCTGCAGACGAAGTACGGGCTGACGGAGCCGGCCGCGTTCCGGTGGATCCAGAAGACGTCGATGGACCGTCGCATGACGATGCAGGCGGTGGCGCAGGCCGTGCTGGACGAGGTGGACGGCGCCGCAAAGTAGCGTCGGCCGCGGACCGGGTCAGGCCGCGTGGTCGGGCCAGTCGCGCTGCGGCAGGGGGATGTCCGTCGTGGGCATCCCTTTGTCGTTGGTGACGGCGAGGTGGTCGACGGCGGCGTCGCGGGGGATGTCGAACCACAGGTCGTAGGTGGCGCTGTCGTGGGCCCCGATGTCGATCGTGAGGGGCTGGCGCTTGATCTGCATGGCCTCCCAGTCCATGGCGTGCCGGCTGCCGTCGGTGAGGACGAGCCGGTGGAGGTCGTTGTCGAGGCGCGCGCTGACGGCGTCGTCGACGGTGACGGTGACGCGGATGCGGCAGAGGCGGCCTTCGGCGGGGTGTTCGGCGTGGGTGCCGACGATGACGGCGATGCCGCAACGCAGGGCGAGGGCGCGGAATTCGAGGTTCCCCGCGTGGACGGCCGGTGCGTCGAGGGGGATTTCGAGCTGACGGAGGGGTTGGCCGGTCGGGGGTGGGG
>NZ_JARAVK010000502.1:0-2598 GCF_033792765.1 Streptomyces sp. PA03-6a
CCACCCGGCCCCGCCTCGCCCTCGGCCCCCGTACCGGACTCCTCCGGACCGCGGGCGACGGGCGTACGCGCCCTGGGCGGCTTCACGCCCTGGGGCCTGACCCGGATCAACAACCGGGCCCTCGGGGGCACCGGCTTCTCGGTGCGGGCCACCGGGGCCAAGGTCACCTCGTACATCGTCGACAGCGGCATCGAGTTCTCCCACCCGGACTTCGCCGGTCGTGCCGTGCCCGGGTACGACGCGATCGGCGACGGCCTGGACGGCGGGGACTGCAACGGCCACGGCACCCACGTGGCGGGCGTCGTCGGCGGCACCTACACCGGTGTCGCCCGCAAGACGACGCTGGTGTCGGTGCGGGTCTTCCCGTGCGTCGGGCGTACGTCGACCTCCGCCGTCATCGCGGGCATCGACTGGGTGGCCGGGAACGCGAAGAAGCCCGCCGTGGCGAACCTGTCGCTGTCCGGGCGCTGGTCGCCGGCGGCCAACCGTGCCGTCGAGGGGCTGGCGGCGGCCGGGGTGTTCCCGGTGGCCGCGGCCGGGAACGACAACCTCAACGCGTGCTTCGTCTCACCGGCCAGCTCGCGGACGGCCTTCACGGTCGGGGCGATCGACCAGGAGGACCGCCGTGCCTGGTTCAGCAACTGGGGCACGTGCGTCGACATCCACGCACCGGGCATGGGCATCCTGTCGGCGTACCTCAACGGCAGCTTCCGCGACATGGACGGCACGTCGATGGCCGCCCCGCACGTCACCGGGATCGCCGCCCTGTACAAGGACACCCACGGGGACGCGTCCTTCACGGCGCTCAGCCAGTGGCTGACCGGTCACGCCCTGCGCAACGTGCCCATCGACGGTGGTTACGGCACCGCGCGGCTGACGGCCTACACGAACGGCCTGTGACATGGCGGGGCCGCCGGAGGAGGTGACCTCCGGCGGCCCCGGCAGGTGTGACGGTTCGCGTCAGCCGTTGATGCAGACGTTGCCCGCGACCGGGTTCAGCAGGCCGATCGCGTTCAGGCCGTTGCCGCAGACGTTGATCGGGACGTTGATGGGCACCTGGATGACGTTGCCGCTCAGGATGCCGGGGGAGCCGGCGGCGATGGCACGGGCGTTGGCACCGCTGCGGCGGTTGCCGTAGCCGTAGCCGTCGAAGCCATAGCCCTTGCCGTAGCCCTTGCCGTAGCCGTGGCTGCCGCCCTTGCCACCGCCGTCGTAGCCGCTCGCGAGGGCAGTGGTGGCGGAACCGAGGACGAGGGCACCGGTGGCGACCGTCAGGGCGACAGCCTTGGAGAAACGCTTCACTTCTGATCCTTTCGGACTGGAGGGGACCAAAGGTCGTGATCTGACCAACGACCCGATTTGTCCATGGATGCGCATGATCACCCGAATAGTCGTACCGGATTCGGATAGCACATGACGCTTCGTCAGTTATTCGGTCTCCGGGCGACCGTTCGGCGCACCAGAAGCGGCGTGGCCCGGCGGTCGATGTGACGGTGGGTCACATGGTTCTCGCTGCGATCGCACGTGCCCGACGGTCCGGCGCACGCACCGTACGCGTGGTGGCCGGGCTGGCCGGAGCGGCGGTGCTGCTGTCACCGGGGTGGGCCGCAGGCCCGGCCCTGGCGGAGGCCCCGCCGGCCACCGGGGGGCCCTCCCCGTTCTGGGTGGACCCGGACAGCCGGGCCGCCCGGCAGGCCGACGCCTGGGAGGCCCGCGGCCGGACGGCGGACGCCGCGCTGCTGCGGCGGATCGCCGACCAGCCGCTGGCCACCTGGCTCGACGACCGGACCCCGGACGCCGCGGGCGAGGCCCGCCGGATCACCGCGGCGGCCGAACGCGCCCACCGCATCCCGGTGCTGGTCCTCCACGACCTCCCGCGGCGCGACTGCGTCCGCCGCCCGCCCGGCGCCGCCGACGCGGCCGCCTATCGCCGCTGGATCACCGGCGTCTCCGGCGGCATCGGCGGCCGTCCGGCCGTGGTGGTCCTCGAACCGGACGCGGTCGCCGGCCTGGTGGCCGGCTGCGGGGGAGCCGCCCCCGGGCCGCCCCCGGGCCGGGCGGCGCTGCTGGCCGAGGCCGTGGGGCTCCTCAAGGCGCGTACCGGTACCCGGGTCTACCTCGACGCGGGGAACCCGGGGCGGGTCCCCGACCTGCGCGCGCTCGCCGCGGCGCTGCGGCTCGCCGGGATCGGCCGGGCCGACGGCTTCGCGCTGAACGTCGCCGGCTTCCACACCACCGGGGTCAGCACGGAGTACGGCGACCGGCTGTCCGGGCTGCTCGGCGGCGCCCACTATGTCATCGACACCAGCCGCAACGGCAAGGGCCCCTGGGCGGCCGTACGCAGGAACGCGCAGTCCTGGTGCAATCCGCCGGACCGGGCGCTCGGCCCCGCGCCCACGGTGCGCACCGGCAGTCCGCTGGTGGACGCCTACCTGTGGGTGAAACAGCCCGGTGAGTCCGACGGCGCCTGCCGGGGAGCGCCGCCCGAGGGGCACTGGTGGGCGGCGTACGCGCTCGAACTGGCCCGGGAGGCCGGGCGGCGGTCGGCGGCACGGGCGTTGCGACCCGCCCCCGCCGTACCCACCTGGACCCCGTCGG
>NZ_JARAVK010000503.1:0-2581 GCF_033792765.1 Streptomyces sp. PA03-6a
CACCCACCCCCAGCCTTCGGCCGGGGGGACCCCCATGCCCAGGGACGACTGCCCGCAACCCCACACACCCGGGCACCGGGCACACGCTTGGGGAAAAGCGGGGGCGACGCCCACCATGGGTTGGGGACGGGCAGGGCTAATGTGGGGGAGATGAGCACTGACGGCCCCGCGGCGGCGCCGCGCACGCTCGCGGAGGATCTGCGCGCCCGCGGCGACGACGCGCTGTCCGCACTGCTCCGGGCGCGCCCGGACCTGCTGAACCCGGTCCCGAACGACCTCTCGCAGCTGGCGACCCGCGCCGGCACCCGCGCCTCCGTCGTCCGCGCCCTCGAACGCCTGGACCGGTTCACGCTGCAGACCGCCGAGGCCCTGGCCGTCGCGCCGGACGGCGCCGGACACGACGCGCTCGCCGCGCTGATGGGCCCGGAGTCGGCGCAGGCGCTGCCCGGCGCGGTGGCGACGCTGCGGGCGCAGGCACTGCTGTGGGGCGGGGACGACCGGCTGCGCCTGGTGCGCACGGCGCGCGACATCCTGGCCCCGGCCGCGGGGACCCCGTCCCCGACCGGCCTCGGGCCGACCGTGGCCGAGGCGACCTCCGGTATGTCGCCGACGCGGTTGCAGCAGATCCTCACGGTGGCCGGGCTGCCGCCCACGCACGACCCGGTGAGCGCGGTGGGGGCGTTGAGCTCGCTGTTCGCCGACCCCGCGCGGATGGCGGCGCTGCTCGACGGCGCGCCCCCGGAGGCCGGGGCGGTGCTGCGCAGGCTGGCGTGGGGCCCGCCGTACGGGGAGGTGGCGGACGTGTCGGTGCCGCCGCCCCCGGTGGCCTGGCTGCTGGAGCGCGGGCTGCTGCTGCCGGCCGGGGCGCGCAACGTCGTGCTCCCCCGCGAGGTGGCCCTGCATCTGCGCGACGGCAGGGCGCACCGCGCCCCCGAGCCGGTCGCGCCGGCCGTGGAGCCGAAGCAGCACGATCCACAGGCTGTGGACAGGAACGCCGCGGGCCAGGCCTTCACGGCGGTCCGTACGGTCGAGGAGCTGCTCAAGCAGTGGGAGACCGGCGGCCCTTCGGTGCTGCGCGCGGGCGGGCTGAGCGTGCGGGACCTCAAGCGGGTGGCCACGGCACTGGACGTGCCGGATCCGCTGGCCGCGTTCTGGGTGGAGGTGGCGTACGCCGCGGGCCTGGTCGCCGCGGACGGGGAACTGGACGAGGCGTACGCGCCGACCCCCGCGGCCGACGGGTGGCTGACGCTGCCCGCCGAGGACCGCTGGGCGGCCCTGGTCACGGCGTGGCTGGCCGCCACCCGCGTACCGGGGGTCGTCGGCACACGGGACGTGAAGGGCCGCGCGCTGGCGGCGCTCGGCCCCGACCTGGACCGTTCGCTCGCCCCGGAGGTGCGCCGCCGGACGCTGGAGCTGCTGGCCGCGCTCCCCGAGGGCGCCTCGGCGGACCAGGACGCGCTGCTGGCCCGGCTGCGCTGGGAGCGCCCGCTGCGGGGCGGCGCCTCGATGGACCCGCTCCGCGCCGACCTGGTGCGCTGGACGGTGACGGAGGCGGAGATGCTGGGGGTCACCGGCCGTGGCGCGCTGGCGGCGCACGGCCGCGCGCTGCTGCGGCGTTCCGGGGACGCGGCGGCCGTGCTGCTCGGGCCGCTGCTGCCGGAGCCGCTGGACCACGTGCTGCTCCAGGCCGATCTGACGGCGGTCGCGCCGGGCCCTCTGCAGCCGCACCTCGCCGAGACCCTGCACGTCCTGGCGGACGTGGAGTCCAAGGGCGGCGCGACCGTCTTCCGCTTCACCCAGGAGTCGGTGCGCCGGGCGCTGGACGCCGGCCGCACCGCGGCCGACCTGCACGCCTTCCTCTCCGCGCACTCGCGCACGCCCGTGCCGCAGCCGCTGAGCTACCTCGTGGACGACGTCGCCCGCCGGCACGGACGCCTGCGCGTGGGCGCGGCTTCGGCGTACGTGCGCTGCGACGACGACGCGCTGCTCAGCGAGCTGCTGGCCGACCGCCGGGCGGCCGGCCTCGGGCTGCGCCGCCTCGCGCCGACGGTGCTGGCGGCGCAGAGCGATCCGGCGACGCTGCTGGAGCGGCTGCGCGCGCTGGGCCACGCGCCGGCGGCCGAGTCCGCCGAGGGCGATGTGCTGATCACCCGCGCGGACGCCCGGCGCACCCCGCCGCGCAGCGCGCCGGTACCCGTGGTGGACGGGCCGCCGACCCCGGACGGGACACTGCTCGGGGCGGCCGTCAAGGCGATCCGGGCCGGTGACCGGGCCTCGACCGCGGTCCGCAGGGAGTCCGCGGCGCGCCCGGGCGGCCAGGGCGACGACCGGCTGCCGCGCACGGCGGCGGCCGAGACGCTGGCGACGATGCAGGCGGCGGTGCTGACCGGCGAGTCGGTGTGGATCGGCTACGTCAACGCGGAGGGCGCGGCGAGCCAGCGCGTGATCGGCCCGATCCGGGTGGAGGGCGGGTTCGTCACCGCGTACGACCACACCGCCGACGAGGTCCGCACCTTCGCGCTGCACCGGATAACGGGTGTCGCCGAGCTCGCCGACGACCTGGCGTGACCCTGCCGCGGGG
>NZ_JARAVK010000504.1:0-2440 GCF_033792765.1 Streptomyces sp. PA03-6a
GGCGAGGCCTGCGCGGACGGGGGCGGGGAGGCCGGCGACGACGCGGGCGATGTCGGCGGCGGGGATCTTCTCGTAGGGCTGGTCTGTTGGCGCGGCGGAGCCGCCCGCGGGTTCGCTTCTACTACCGGTGGTTGGCCTGCGGCCGTCAGGGGGTGAGGTTGCTGGTGGTTCTAGTGGTGGTTCATTGGTGGTTAGGGCGGCACTGAGTGCGTGACGTCCGGACGCAGAGTGCGTGACGTCACGCACTTGGGATGCGTGACGGCCGTACTCAGAGTCCGTGACATCGCCTTGTGTCACAGACTCTGCGTCCGTGACGGTCACGGACTCTGCGTGCGTGACATCCTTCGCGCGGGACCGTCGCTTCCGCTCGGCGGCCGACGCCCGGTGAGCCTCCTCGTCGGCCTCCAGCTGAGCCCAGTCGAACTCCGGCCGCTTCAGGCGCATCATCAGCCGCCACCGGGTACGGCCCTGCACCTGTCCCTCCGCCTGGATGAGCCCGCCCTTCTCCAGGCGGCGGAGGGCACGCTGCACCGTGGTGCGGTCGTACCCGGTGCGGTACTGGAGCCTGAGCACCGAGGGATGGGCGCCGCTGCCGTCCTTGTGGGCGTGCTCGGCCAGCGCCTGCAGGACGTGCCGCGCCGTGGTGTCGGGCCTGCCCTTGTCGGTGAGGAGCATGGGGGCGTCATCCATGGCCCACTTGACTGCCTCAGTGCTCACGGGGTCTCTTCTCTCGTGCGGGGGATCGGCCGGAGGCGGCCCGGGGCGCCACGACCCGGGCCGCCAGGGCGCGTGTCAGCGGACGAACTCGGCGCGGCGCTTGGCTTCCTTCTCGGCCTCCTGCGCGCGGTACTCGGCCTCGGAGGGGTAGCCGGCGAACGCGGAGTCGAGGACGGCGCCGCCGTCGCGCATGCCGTTGCCGATCTCGTCCAACGTCCCGTCCATCCGCCGGCGTCGCCACATCGCCCTCTTCGCGTCGGCCAGGGCGGCGGCCTCCTCGTCGTCCGCGGCGACCTCGCACTCGGTGGCGCGGAGCTTGACCTGGGGCTCCTTCTCTTCGCCGTCGGCGTGGCCGGTGTAGGACTTCGCGGTGAGGGCGACGATGGCGTAGACGGTGGTGCCGGGGTTCTCGAAGAGGCCGCGTCGCTGTTCGGTGGTGAGGGCGGCTTCGATGCACGCGGCGGCGGAGTCGAGCTTGACCTCGGGGACGGCGAACTTGTTGAGCTTGGGCATGGGGTTACCTCTCTGGGTTGGTGATCAGGGGGTTGGTGGTCAGAGGAAGCTGGCGATCTGCTGACCGAGGCCCTCGAGGAAGGCCACGCGCATCTCGTCCGGCATGTCGGAGTCGAAGGCGACGTGGACGCGGACGATGGGCTTGTCGGTGTCGGCGCTGAGGGTGAGGGAGCCGTCGTAGGGCTGGAGTCCGTCGGCGCCGAGGTTGACGGCCCACTCGGAGACGTCGGCTGCTCCGGCGATGAGGTCGTCGATGGCGTGCTGTGCGGCCGTGAAGTCCTCCGTGCTGAGCTGGCTCCACGCGCGGCTCATCTCGAGCGGCTCGCCGGTCTCCGGCTCCAGGTCGACGACGGTTGAGGGGATCGGCCTGCCGCTCATCCGCTCGCCGATACCCATGAAGTCGGGGTCCTCGCCCGCAATAGCGAGCTGGCGGGCGGCCTCCTGGCGGAGGTCGTCGTCGGTGTACGGCCGGTCAGTCATGAAGTCGTCCCGTCTGATACGCATCTGCTGCTTCGACGGCCTGGCGCTCGAGGGCTTCCTCCGCGCAGACCTTGTGGGCCGGGGACCGCTTGGAGTCCCGGAGCTGAGTGGGCTTGCCGCAGTACCGGCACGGCTTCTCGATCCCGGACCAGTGACGGGAGTCCCGCCAGTCCAGACAGATCCGCCGCCCGAGCCCAGTCATGCCGCGACCCGCTTCGACCTGGGCTCATAGCGGGTCGCGGCGTCCTCCGCGTTCGCCCGGCGGCATGCCTCATCGATGGGCTCGCCCCTCCTGACGTGCCGCTTGTACGCCGACGGGGTGCCGCACTCGGCAAGCTGGCGGTGTGAGCGCGGCTTCGGGCCGCCGGCCATCCGGTGGCGCTGCGCCGGGTCGAGGCCGCCGAAGACCCCGTAGCGGTTGCTGATGCCGGTCGTGCCCTCCTGCTGCAGGGTTTCGACGAGGCACTCCCGGCGGACGGGGCAGCTGGCGCAGACGCTGATGGCGGCCGCGGTGCTGGCCTCGTCGAAGAACAGGTCGGGGTTGATGGTGGGGTCGGCGCAGGCGGCGTGGCGGGTCCAGGCGGGGAGCAGGTTGTTGGGGTTCATCAGGCGGCGTCCTTCCTGCGGGCGCGGCGGCGGTGCTGTTCGGCGTTCCAGCACGTGGGGTCGATGACCTCGTTGCGGCGCTGGTGTTGGCGGTAGGCCTCGGGGGTCCCGCAGGCCGGGGTGG
>NZ_JARAVK010000505.1:0-2435 GCF_033792765.1 Streptomyces sp. PA03-6a
GTTTGGTAATAAAACCAGCCCCGGGGGGTTCCCCCGGCCCCGCCCGGGCCCCGAGTGAGGACCGGTAGCCTCGCGGGGTCGTTCGCCGGGTGCGGAGGAGGGGGATCGTGATGGCAGCAGCGGGGTTTGCGCTGATCGAGCCGTACGCGTCGGGGCTGCTCGACGTCGGGGACGGGCAGCGCGTCTACTGGGAGACCAGCGGGAACCCGGACGGCAAGCCGGTCCTGTGCGTACACGGGGGACCGGGCTCCGGGGGGAAGCGGGGCAGCAAGAAGACCTTCGATCCCGAGGTGTACCGGATCGTGCTGTTCGACCAGCGGGGGTGCGGGCAGAGCCTGCCGCACGCCTCGGACCCGGCGGTGTCGCTCGAGCACAACACGACCGAGCACCTGATCGCCGACATGGAGCGGCTGCGCGAGCACCTCGGCGTCGAGCGGTGGATGCTGTACGGCGGTTCGTGGGGCTCGACGCTGATCCTGGCGTACGCGCAGCGGTACCCGGAGCGGGTGTCGGAGATCGTGATCGTCGGGGTCACCACGACCCGGCGGGAGGAGATCGACTGGCTCTACCGCGGCGTGGCCCGGCTGGTGCCGGGGCCGTGGGAGGCGTTCCGGGACGGGGTGCCGCCCGGCGAGCGGGACGGGAACCTGCCGGCCGCGTACGACCGGCTGCTGAACGGCCCGGACGCCGCGGCGCGGGGGAAGGCCGTACGCGACTGGGTCACCTGGGAGGACGCGGTCATCGCCCACGAGACCAACGGCAAGCCGGGGGCCTACGGTGACCGGCCGGACGACGACCTGGTCGCCTTCGTGCGGATCTGCGCGCACTACTTCGCCAACGGCGCCTGGCTGGAGGAGGGACAGCTGCTGCGGGACGCGCACCGGCTCGCCGGGATCCCGGGGGTGCTGATCCACGGGCGTCTTGACCTGGGCAGTCCGCTGACGACCGCGTGGGAGCTGGCGAAGGCGTGGCCCGACGCGGAGCTCCAGGTGATCGACGACTCCGGTCACACGGGCAGCCCCACCATGGGGGAGGCGGTCGTGGCGGCGGCGCGGCGCTTCGGCACGCGCTGACGCGGATGGTCACCCGCCGCGGGGCCGGTCACTTGCCGCGGGGACGGGGCGGGACGATGTCGAGCACGGCCATCATGCCCATGTCCTCGTGGTTGAGGATGTGGCAGTGCAGCACCGTCCGGCCGGTGAAGTCCGTGAAGGGGATGCGGATGACGACCCTGCCGCGGGCGGGCACGTTGACCGTGTCGAACCAGCGGTGGTCCGGGTTGCCGGCCTTCCCGTTGGTGCTCATCAGCTGGAACTGGTTGGTGTGGACGTGGAAGGAGTGCTCCTCGTCGCTGTCGTTGCGGACGGTCCACTCCTCGACGGTGCCGAGGACGGAGGTGAAGTCCACCCGGCCCGGCGCGTACGTGCGGCCGTTGACGTAGAACACGTCGCCCGCCGCGTTCTCGGTGAACACCACCGTCTTGCGGTCCGCGACCGTGGCGTGCGCCAGGTCCTCGTTGGGCGCGAAGTCCTTCGGGATCCGCGCCGGGGTCACGGGGGCGCCGCCGGTCACGACGGTGGCCAGGTCGGTGCGGGGGAACCGGTTGCCGGCCTTGCCGGTGTCGTAGGCGAGGGTCTCCAGCGTCGTGGTGCCGGGCCGGCTGCCGCCCTGCACCAGCACGTCGAACCGGGCGCCGGCGGCGATGACCAGGGTGTCCGCGGCGTAGACCCGGCGGACCGGGTAGCCGTCCTGCGCGATCACGTGGAAGCGGCTGCCCTTCAGGTGCAGGCGGTAGTAGATGTTGGCGCCGATGTTGGCCAGCCGCCACAGCTGGGTCTCGCCGGGTCGGAGGCCGATCACCGGGTTCTGCTGCCCGTTGACGGTGCGGTTGGTGCGCGTCCCGATCTTCAGTTTGTGGGTCCTGATCGCGTCGCCGTGGATCTGGAAGTCCTTGAGCGCGACGACGTGCTCGGTGATCCCGCGCAGGGACGGGGGCAGGTACCGCCGCAGGCCGTCCACGACGATGACGCCCGACTCCCCGCCCGCGACCTGGGCGGCGGACATCATGTCGGCGTGCGAGTGGTACCAGTAGGTGCCGGGCGTGATGGTGCGCGGCAGCCGGTAGGTGTAGTGGTGGCTCCGGCCGTACCTGATGGCGATGAAGATGTCGTCGGCGGGGCTGCGCGGTGAGACGTGGAGCCCGTGGACGTGGACGTTGGTGTCCTCGCGCACCCGGTTGGTCATGGTGAGGTCGATGCGGTCGCCGGGGCGTACGCGCAGCGTCGGCGGCATGTACCGCCCGTTGTAGGTGAGGGCGTACAGCCGGTGGTCGCCGACCCGGACCTTGCGGCGCTCGACGACGATGGCGGCCTTGAGGACGCCGTCGCGGCTGACCAGTTCCGGGGGGTCCTGCAGCCGTGGGCCGGGTCCCGCCG
>NZ_JARAVK010000506.1:0-2410 GCF_033792765.1 Streptomyces sp. PA03-6a
CCGGGAAGGACCTCCCCCCATGACCCGTGCCACGAGCGCCGCGAGGCGCGCCGCCGCCCGCCTGTTACTGCTGCTCGCCGTCCTCCTGGGCGCCGTCGCCGCACCGGCCACGTCCGCCCCCGCCGCCGCCCCCTTCAAGGTGCTGGCGTTCTACAACGGCACCTGGGACGCGGCCCACATCAACTTCGTCAAGGAAGCCAACCAGTGGTTCCCGCAGGCGGGCGCCGCCAACGGCTTCACGTACACCTCGACGACCAACTGGAACCTGCTGACCGACGCGAACGCGCTGAAGCAGTACCAGGTCGTCCTCTTCCTCGACGACGCCCCGCAGAGCGCCGCCCAGCGCTCCGGCTTCGAGACCTACATGCGCGGCGGCGGCGCCTGGATGGGCTTCCACGTCTCGGCCTGGACCGACAACGCGCAGAGCTGGCCCTGGTACTACAACCAGTTCCTCGGCAGCGGGAACTTCCGCTCCAACACCTGGGGCCCCACCACCGCCGTGCTGCGCGTCGAGGACCGCACCCACCCCTCCACCACGCACCTGCCCGCGACGTTCACCTCGTCGGTGAGCGAGTGGTACAGCTGGAGCAACGACCTGCGCAACAACCCGGACATCGACGTCCTGGCGTCCGTCGACCCGGTCAGCTTCCCCCTGGGCACCGACCCGAACCAGTCGTGGTACAGCGGCTACTACCCGATCCTGTGGACCAACACCAAGTACCGCATGCTGTACGCCAACTTCGGCCACAACGCGATGAACTACGACACCAACACCCCCCTGTCGTCGACCTTCGCCAGCGCCACCCAGAACACCTTCCTGCTCGACGGCCTCAAGTGGCTGGGCACCGGCTCCACGGGCGACCCCGCCCCCACCGACCCGATCTCCGAGACCTCCTGGTACTCCCTGGTCAACGCCGGCAGCGGCCGCTGCGTGGACGCCCGCGCCGCCGCCACGGCCAACGGCACCGCGATCCAGCAGTACACCTGCAACTCCACCACCGCCCAGGACTTCCGCGTGCTGTCCACCGACAGCGGCTACACGCGCCTGGCCGCCCGCAACGACACCGCGAAGGCCGTGGACGTCACGGACGTCTCCACCGCCGACAACGCCGCGCTCCAGCTGTGGACGTACGGCGGCGGCGCCAACCAGCAGTGGAAGCCCGTCGCCGAGTCCGGCGGCCGCTACCACTTCACCGCCCGGCACAGCGGCAAGTGCCTCACCGCCCCCACCGGCGACCCGAGCGGCACCCAGTTGGTCCAGCGCCCCTGCGACGGCTCCGCCGCGCAGTCCTTCCAGCTCGTCGTCCGTCCCTGACCCGGGCGACGGGACCACGGTGCCGCCCCGCCCCCACGAGGGCCGGGGCGGCACCTCCGCGTCAGCGGAAGGCCGCCGCGTGGCGGGCGGCCCAGGCGGCGAAGGGCCGCGCCGGACGCCCGAGCAGTGCCTCGGCGTCGGGGCCGACCCTCTGTTCGGCGAGCAGCGGCTCGCCCAGGATGTCCAGCGTGCCGTCCGCCACGGGCTCCGGCATGAAGCGCAGCATCCCCTCACGGGCCTGCTCGCGGCTGAGTTCGACGAACCGCAGCGGGACTGCGAGTTCCCCGCCCAGCACCTCCGCCTGCCGGCGCGGGGAGACCGCTTCGGGCCCGGTCAGCACGTAGGTCCGGCCCGCGTGGGACCCCTCACGGAGGACGACCGCGGCGGCGTCGGCGACGTCCGCGGGATCGGCGACCGGCAGCGCCACGTCCGCGAAGGGCGCGGCCACCGTGCGCGCGGTGCGCACCGAGTCCGCCCACGCCAGGGCGTTGGAGGCGAAGCCGCCCGAACGCAGGACCGTCCAGTCCACGCCGGAGTCGCGGACCGCGGCCTCGAAGGCCCGCAGCGGCTCGTGGGAGACCGCGTCCGGCCGGGTCCCCGCCGCCTGCGAGGAGAGCAGGACGATGCGTCGCACCCCGCTGTCCCGGGCGGCCGCCACCAGGTCGTGCGGCCTCGCCCGCGGCCCCAGCAGCTCCCCCGCCACCAGCAGGAACAGCGCCTTCGCGCCGGCGAGGGCGGGCCGCAGCCCCTCCGGCGACGCGAGGTCGACGGTTACGTGACGTACGCCGGCGGGCAGCCGGTCGTCCGCGGGGGCCCGGCGTGAGAGGGCCGTCACGGGCTCGCCCGCCGCCGCCAGTGCCCGTACGAGAGGGCGTCCGACGTTCCCGGTGGCCCCTGTCACTGCGATCATTTCCCGCTCCATTCCGGTCCGTTGGTCAACGACCCGGCGAAGCTAACACCGTGGATATAGTAGGTACCTACGGGATAGTGACTATCCCTCAAGTCCCAGGAAGCCTCCAGGAAGCCCCCAGGGAGCCGTCATGAACGCCGAGACCGCGCACCGCGACGCCGCCCCCGGCCCGGCCCCTCGTGAAG
>NZ_JARAVK010000507.1:0-2404 GCF_033792765.1 Streptomyces sp. PA03-6a
CACCGGCCCCTCCGGGCTTTCCCTTCGTTGTCTCCAACCTTACCAGATCCGTTTCGCGTTTCCGCTCTTCGTTTCCGGCCCCCTATTGGAGCGGGGTTTGTCTTCCGGCTTTCGCCTTTCGACGTCTCCGACTTTATCAGACTCTTTCGCGTCCGATTACCGTCGGGGTTTTGCCTCTATGAATAGCGACACAAAAGACCACTCAGAAAGTTCTTTCTGAGAGGTGCGATGCGATCGATAGTCTTTCGAAGCGGGCTAGATTCTAGCCGCTGGCCCTCAAACATGTCCAGTTCGAGGCAACTGCTCAAATCTACCTCCCCGTGCCACCCGTGTCAACAGGCGTCTTGGGGCGAAGAGGAGACTAGCAGGTCAGCAGCGTCGGATGCACATCGTCGGCGTCGGCCGTCCGGGTCACGCCGCGGTGGGCAGGACCTCGCTGCGGTCCCCCCGGTCCAGGTCGCCCGTCTCGCCGGCGAGGGCCGCACGGCGCCCGATGACGAAGACGTAGACGAGGAAGAGGAGCTCGGCGGTGACGCCGATGCCGATGCGGGCCCAGGTGGGCAGACCGGAGGGGGTGACGAAGGCTTCGAGGGCGCCGGAGACGAAGAGGACCGCGGCGAGGCCGATGGCCATGCCGATGGCGGCCCGGCCTTCTTCGGCGAGGGCCGTACGGCGGGGGCGCGGGCCGGGGTCGATGACGGTCCAGCCGAGGCGCAGTCCCGTGCCGGCAGCGACGAAGACGGCGGTCAGTTCGAGGAGGCCGTGCGGAAGAAGCAGCCCGAGGAAGGTGTCGAGGCGGCCCGCGGAGCCCATCAGGCCGAGCCCGAGACCCAGGTTGAGCATGTTCTCGAACAGTACGTAGAGGACGGGGAGCCCCAGGAAGACGCCGAGGACCAGGCAGTAGCCGGCGGCCATGGCGTTGTTCGTCCAGACCTGGGCCGCGAAGGAGGCGGCGGGGTGGCTGGAGTAGTACGCCTCGTACTCGCCGCCGGGGCGGGTCAGGGCGCGCAACTCGTCGGGGGCTGCGATGGCGGACTGGACCTCGGGGTGGGTGGCGACCCACCAGCCGATGAGTGCGGCGACCGCGGTGGAGACGAGCGCGGTGGGGACCCACCAGTGACGCGAGCGGTACATCGCGGCGGGGAAGGCGCGGGTGAAGAAGAGTACCGCGTCGCGCCAGCCGGGGGTGCGGGCGCCGGTGACGGCGCTGCGGGCGCGTGCGACCAGGGTGGTGAGCCGTCCGACGAGTGCGGGGTCGGGGGCGCTGGACTGGACGAGGGAGAGATGGGTGGCGGCGCGTTGGTAGAGGGTGACGAGTTCGTCGGCTTCCTCCCCGGACAGGCGCCGACGCCGGCGCAGCAGCGTGTCGAGCCGGTCCCACTCGTGGCGGTGGGCGGCTGCGAAGACGTCGAGGTCCATGGGCGCTGCTCCTGGCTGGCCGGGGAGGTCCCAGCTTGGCAGACGGGGCACACTGGTCGCTCCGGGTCCGGGGTGGGCAGGAGGAGGGTTCCCGCATGGGTGAGGCGAGCGCGGCGGGCGGTGCCGGCCGGCTGGTGACGGGTGAGGCGGTCGAACTGGGGTTGCACCCGGCGAAGCTGCCGAGCCGGGCGCTGGCGGCGGCGCTGGACGGCGTCGTGTACATCGGCGGTTATCTGGTCGTGTCGATCGTGCTGGTGGTGGCGACGGCGTCGATGGACGGGGCGGCGGTGGCGGCGGTGTACGTGACCTCGCTGGTGCTGGTGCTGTTCGGGGTGCCGATCGCGGTGGAGACGCTGACCCGGGGGCGGTCGCTGGGGAAGCTGGCCTGCGGGTTGCGGGTGGTGCGGGACGACGGCGGGCCGATCCGGTTCCGGCACGCGCTGGTGCGCGGGGCGGTCGGGGTGGTCGAGATCCAGATGTTCCTCGGGGTGATCGCCTGCATCGCCTCGCTGGTGTCGGCGCGCGGTCGGCGGATCGGAGACGTCTTCGCGGGGACGCTGGTGGTGCGGGAACGGATCCCGGTGACGCGGTCACCGCGGCCGATGCCACCCGCGCCGCCGTGGCTGGCGGGGCAGTTGGCGGGGGTGGACCTGTCGGCGGTGCCTGAGGGGCTGTGGCTGGCGGTGCGGCAGTACCTGTCGCGGATGCATCAGCTGGATCCGCAGGTGGGCTGGTCGATGGCGGAACGGCTCGCGGGGGACGTCGTGGCGTGCACGGGGGCCACGGTGCCGGAGGGGACGCCGCCGGCGGGGTTCCTGGCGGCGGTGGTGGCGGAGCGGCAGGCGCGGGACGCGCGCCGGGTCTTCGGCATTCCGGACGGCGCTCCGGTCGGTGCTCCGGTCGACGGGGTCGTCGAGCCGGGGGGCTCTTGGGTCGCGGAGCCGGGGAAGGGCCGGGCGCCGGTGCCGCCTGCGGCGGGCTGGGT
>NZ_JARAVK010000508.1:0-2384 GCF_033792765.1 Streptomyces sp. PA03-6a
GGGCGAGGGAGGGCGTGCTGTCCGGCACGGGGGTGGCCTTTCGTCACGAATCGGTGGAAGCGGATCCGGAACGGGCGCACCGCACCTGCCCCTGGCGGCCGGGCGGCCTGCTGGGGGTGGGGGTCCGAGTCGTCAGTGAGTGCGCCCGGTCAGGCGCACAGCGGCGGAAGGACGACGTGCCAGTAGCAATTCACCCGACGATCCTACCGAAGGGCGGGCATGGCAGGGTGAACGCATGCCGATCACTGATGTCACCGATGAGCAGCCCGGACGGGTCATCGACCTGCGAAGCGACACCGTCACGCGGCCCGGCGCGGACATGCGCCGCGCCATGGCGGAGGCCGAGGTGGGCGACGACGTCTTCGCCGACGACCCCACCGTGGGCGCCCTCCAGGACCGGATCGCGGAGCGGCTCGGCTTCGAGGCCGCGCTGTTCGTCTCGTCCGGGACGCAGAGCAACCTGTGCGCGCTGCTGACGCACTGCGGCCGCGGTGACGAGTACATCGCCGGGCAGTCGGCGCACGTGTACCGCTGGGAGGGCGGCGGCGGTGCCGTGCTCGGCGGGATCCAGCCGCAGCCGCTGCCGCACCGGGAGGACGGGACGCTGGACCCGGCCGACATCGCGGCCGCGGTCAAGCCCGACGACCCGCACTTCCCGCGCACCAGGCTGCTGTGCCTGGAGAACACCATCGGCGGCCGGGTCGTCCCCACGGACTACCTGCGGGCCGCGACCGGGCTGGCGCGTGAGCACGGGCTGGCCACGCACCTGGACGGGGCCCGGCTGTTCAACGCGGCGGTCGCCGCGGGCGGCGACCCGTACGAGCAGGCGCGGCTGATCGCCGGCCACTTCGACAGCGTCTCGGTCTGCTTCAGCAAGGGCCTGGGCGCACCGGTCGGCTCCGCTCTGCTGGGCAGCCGGGAGTTCGTGGCGCGGGCGCTGCGCTGGCGCAAGGCGCTCGGCGGCGGGATGCGGCAGGCGGGCATCATCGCGGCGGGCGCCCTGTACGCGCTGGAGCACCAGGTGGCGCGGCTCGCCGAGGACCACGCGAACGCGGCGCTGTTCGCGGAGGGGATCAAGGACGTGCCCGGTCTGGTCGTGGGCGACTCCCAGACCAACATGGTCTTCGCCGAGCCGGCGCCGGGGCTGTCCGCCGAGGAGGTGCAGGAGCGCCTCGCGCGGCGCGGGCTGCACTGCGCCGGCTATCCCGGACGGCTGCGCTTCGTCTTCCACCTGGACGTGTCGCGCGCCGACACGGAAGAGGCCGTACGCATCGTCCGCGAGGCCCTGGACGGCGCCGCGCGCGGCTGACGGCCCGCCATCTCCCTTTCTCGTAGCGGTCGTTCCGCAACCTCCGGTGCCTCCCGCGTGTCCTAGGGGGTGAGGTCGTCGCGCGACGGCCTCAACGGGGAAGGGGAAGCGATGAGAGCGGGAGCGTCAGCGGGACGTCGGGCGGGGGCCGCCCTCGCGGTGGCGGTGATGGCCGTGACACCGGTCGTGGCGGGGGGCGGCTCGGCGCAGGCCGCATCGTCGTGCACGACGAGCAAGGGGCCGTACCAGAAGCAAGTGGAGAAGTTCCTGGGGCGGCCGGTGGACGGGAAGCAGTCGGCGGCCGACTGCAAGGCGATACGCGCCTTCCAGACGAAGAACGGGATATCCCCGAACATCGGCTACGCGGGCCCGGTGACCTGGGGCGTCATGAAGATCATGAACGCCCAGAAGGCCGCGGGCAGCAATCCCAACAAGGCCGGCAAGTGCCCCACGAACAAGGGGCGGATCGCGTGCGTGGACCTCACGCGGCAGCTGAGCTGGATACAGGACGGCAAGAAGCTGAAGTTCGGGCCGGTCCCGGTGCGGACGGGCCGCAACGGCTACGAGACGCGCACCGGTGCCAAGAAGATCTACTGGCGCCACAAGGACCACTGGTCGACGTTGTACAACGTGGCCATGCCCTACAGCCAGTTCTTCGACGGCGGGCAGGCGTTCCACTCGATCGCGGGCAGCGTGTGGTCGCCGCCGGGGTCGCACGGCTGCGTGAACATGCGCAGCGGGGACGCCAAGAAGTACTGGAGCCTGCTGAAGAACGGTGACGACGTGTACGTGTACGGGCGCAAGCCCGGCACGTGACGCGCCGCGGCGCCGGCAGGGGCGGGCGGGACCGGGCGGGGCTCCGCACGGGCCCGCCCGCCCTTCTTGGTCCAGACCTCTTGACGGCGCCTGGGGGCGGCAGTTCAATCACGGCGTGAACTAAGTCTTGAACTCATACGGACGGGAATCCCGTGCCCCCACGCACGAGGGTTCAAGAAATGTCAGGTGCATGACTAGCGCGCCCGGCCTTCCGTCCGTCACCCCCCACGACCGCCCCCGAAAGGCAGCGCCCCTGTGA
>NZ_JARAVK010000509.1:0-2309 GCF_033792765.1 Streptomyces sp. PA03-6a
GAAGGTCCAGTGTTTTAGAAAAGAAAAAAAATCGCAGGGGGCACCACCATGTTCATCAGGGACGGGATGCACGCCCGGGAGGGGTGGTGGGCCGAGTCGAGCGACCGGGCGTGCATCCCGTCCCGGTAGAGCGTGGTGTTCTCGCCGTCGAGTTTCTCGGTGACGACGACCTCGCGGCCCCGGAGCGCCCCGGCGTACCCGGCGCGTATGTCGTCCGGCGTGGCCCCGGGCGACCAGGGCAGGTGAGGTGTGCGTGGATAGTGCGTGCGCATGGTGCCGGATTCCCCCGTGACGATGTGGTGCGCGCTCACTGTAGGAGCGCGGGAGCCCGTGGGCCACCGGTTAATCGAGGTGCACCACCGGGGAGGAATGAATTCCGGGAAAACGAACGGTTAATGTGCGGCATCCCAATTCCCGATACATATAAGCTAATTAATTGGGTGCTAAGTTCTGCCCGTGAACGATTCCGGCTTCCTCACGCTCAACAGGCTGCTCCCCCTGCCGACACGTCGCCGCACCCTCCGGCCGGCGCTGTGGGGCGGGGCGCTCACGGCCGTCGTCCTGCTCGGCTACTCGGCGATCACCTCGGGCATGAACGGGGATCTCCGGTACGTCCTGGCCTGCCTGCGCAGCGCGAAGGGCGGAGGATTCTCGGTATCGGACACCTTCGTGCACCGGCCGCTGTTCTACCGCTGGTTCGTCGCCGGTCTGGACTCGCTCACCTTCGGATCGACCGCGACCCGCGAGATGATCATCCGCATCGCGGCCGTCCTGCTCTGCATGGCGACCGGTCTGGCCCTGCGCACGGCGCTGGCCCGGCGGCTCCCGCTGCGCGACGCGACGCTCACCGCCGCCGTGGTGGCGCTGGCACTGGCCTTCGCCCCGAAGATCGACTTCCTGCAGCCCGAGTGGACCGCGACCCTGCTGTCGGTCCTGGCGATCGCCGCCGCCCTCGGCATCGAACGGCCGTGGCCGGCGGCCGCCGTGGCGGCACTGCCGCTGGGCCTGGCGGTCATGATGAAGTACTCCACCGCGGCCACCGCCCTGATGGCACTGCTGGTGCTCTTCGCCGTCGACCGGATGCGCGCGGTGCGGCTCGGCCTCGTCACGGGCGTCTCCTCGCTGGTGCTCTTCGGGATCAGCGTCCTGGCCGGCTCCCGGGAGCTGCAGTGGGCCAAGGACATGCCGAAGATCAACCAGGGCGCCCTCACCCGCAAGGGACTCGACCCCTCCTTCCTTCTCGACAAGTCCGCGTCCTTCCTGGTGGACCGGGCCTACCTCAGCCCCGTCGTCGCGCTGCTGCCGGCGGCGCTGCTGCTGTTGCTGTCCCGCCAGGAGGACCGCCGCCGCCGCGCCGAACTGGCCGCGCTGGCCGTCCTGATCGTCCTGGTGTGCGTGGCCGCGGTCGCGGTGCAGGGCAACTGGTTCGGCTACCACGCCGCCTCCCTCCCGGTGGGCGCGGCCGCGCTGTGGGGCCTCGCGGTCGCCGCCTGGTACCGCGCGCACGGCAGGCCGCCGCTGTTCTTCACCGCGGTCACGGCGGTCTACGCGGCCTTCGTGCCGTTCGCCGAGCAGTCCCCGCACGCCGTGCAGGGCGTCACCGCCGGCTGGGCGGCCGCCCTCGTCGCACTGCTGGCCGCCACGGCCGACCTGCTGCTCGCCCGCAGGACCGCCGTACGCCCGGCCCGCCCCGGCCGGTTCGCGGCCGCCGCCGTCGCGCTCTCGGCGGTCGTCGGGGTCTTCTGCCTGGCCGCCGCGATCTGGCCCGGCTCGCCGCAGCTGATGAACGCCGGCCACGTCGTCTACGGCAACGGCGCCTTCGCCGCGCGGTCCGACCAGACCGCGGTGGAGGCCGCCGAGGTCAACCGGCAGATCCCGGACGGCGCGCCGGTCCTCTACCTCGCCTTCGGCGACGTGGCGTACTACGTGGGCCACCCGACGCCGTGCCGCTACCCCGTCCCGACGTTCCTGCAGCGCACCAAGTACCTGCCGGACGTCAACAAGCTGCCGTCCTACAAGGAGAACCTCCGCTGCGTCACCGAGGACCCGGCCTCCTACGCGGTCCTGCAGCGCTCCTGGTTCCAGCTCGCCAACATCGACAAGGCCCTGGCGGCCACCGTCGAGTCCACCTACGACTGCCCGCCCCTGACCGGCAACCCCCGCACCCCGGTGGTCTGCCGGCTCCGCTAGGCCCTTTCGTCACATCCCCGGGACGGGGCGGCCGGGACCTCCTCCCGGCCGCCCCGTCCCGTCTTGGGCCCCCCGTCCTGCGGTACCGGGGCCGCAAATTGCGTGGTGGGGGCGGGGGG
>NZ_JARAVK010000050.1:0-45336 GCF_033792765.1 Streptomyces sp. PA03-6a
GTGGGCGATGGTCACGTGTTCGCGGCGGATGAGGTCGGCGAGGTAGTCGGGGTCGCGGTGTCCGCCGGGGCGGGCCATGACGAGGGTGGCGCCTTCGAGGAGGGGCCAGAAGAACTCCCATACGGACACGTCGAATCCGAACGGTGTCTTCTGCACCACCCGGTCGTCCGCTGTCAGCCGGTAGGTGTCCTGCATCCACGCGAGCCGGTTCACGACACCCGCGTGGGGGACCGCAACGCCCTTGGGCCGTCCGGTGGAGCCGGAGGTGTAGATGACGTACGCCGGGTGGGCGGGCAGCGGCACCTGGTCGCGGTCGGTGTCCCCCTGGCTCTGCAACTCGGTCACGGCCGCGGGGTCGTCCAGCACCACGCGTGCCACGTCCTCGGGCAGGGCACCCTCGAACTGGCGGGTGGTCACCACCAGCGCCGGTGTGGCGTCACGCAGCACATAGGCCACTCGTTCCGCCGGGTACTCCGGGTCGACCGGTACGTACGCCGCACCGGCCTTGAGCACGGCGAGCAGCGTGACGACGAGTTCCGGCGAGCGGTCCATCATCACCGCCACCCGCTGCTCCGGGCCCGCACCACGGGACACCAGCAGACGTGCCAGCCGGTTGGCCCGCGCGTTCAGCTCCGCGTAAGACAGTTCGGCGTCCTCGGACGCCACGGCGGTGGCGTCCGGGGTCCGGGCTGCCTGCGATTGGAACAGCTCGGGAAGCGTCGCGGGAGCGACATCGCGGGCCGTGTCGTTCCACTCGACCAGCAGTCGGCGCTCCTTCTCGTCCAGAACGTGGATCGCACGCAACGGCCGCCCGGGATCCTCCTCGAGCGCCGTGACGAGATCCCCGACCGCGGTGTGCATGAAGGCGCCCACCGATCGCGGATCGACCGGCGCCACCGACTGGACGGTGAAGGTGAACAGGGGGTCCTGGTCGTTGACGGCGAATTCCAGCGGGTAGTTGGTGCGCTCGTGCCCGTGCAGCAGTTCGACGCCTTCGGGGGTCGGTGCGGCGGTGTCCTCGGCGTGCCGGTAGTTGAACAGCGAGGTGAACAGCGGCGTCCGAGCGGGAAGAGCGCTGACCCGCTGAGCCAGGATGAGCGGCGCGTGCTCGTGCACCAGCAGGTCCGCGAGCTGCCGCCGCAGGGCGTGCACAGCGTCGCGCACGCTCACGGAGCCGACGTCGAGGCGGGCCGGCAGCGTGTTGACGAACAGACCGGGCACCTGGTCCGCGCCGGCTCCGGCGTTCATCCGGCCGAACAGCACGGTGCCGAACACCACGTCGTCACGGCCGGAGGTTGCCGCCACGACGCGCGCCCAGGCGACGTGGAACAGCGTCGCCGGGCTGACACCCAGGCCTCGCGCCTGCTCCCTCAATCGCCGCGCCACATCCGCGTCGAGTGGCATGCGCACCTCGGACACGCCGCGGCCGTCGCCGTGCACGTCCAGCAGCCCGTACGGCGCGGTCGGCTCGCTCACGTCCCCCAGGAGTTCCGCGAAGAACCGCTCGTGCTCCTGCGCCGAGATCATGAGCCGTGCCCGCGCGACGAACTCGCGGAACGGCAGCGGCGCCGGCAGCGTGTCCCCGCTGCCGGAGATCGCGCGGATCTCCTTGAAGACCAGGGCGAGGGACGTACGGTCCTGCACCAGGTGATGCACTTCGAGCAGGACGTACCACCGCCCGTCGTCAGCCTCCTGCGCGACGCAGGCCTGCAGCAGGGGGGCGCGCCGGACGTCCATCGGCGCGGTGCGCGTGGCCAGCAGGCCGCCCACGACATCCGCGCCCTCCAGTTGGAGGGTCCGGACCGAGACGGGGGCGGTGCGCAGGACGACCTGGACGGGCTCCCGGAGCCCTTCCCACAGGAAGGCCGTCCGCAGGATGTCGTGCCGGTCCACCACCTGCTGCACGGCGGCGAGGACGGCGTCCACCCGCTGCCGGGAGTCGAAGCCGAGGACGTACGGCAGCGTGTACAGGTCGCTGCCGTCATCGCCCTCCAGCAGGTGGTGGAAGAGGATGCCCTCCTGGAGCGGGGCCAGCGGGTAGATGTCGGCGATGTTGGCCGCACCGCCGGGCACCTCCGCGGTGATTGCGTCGATCTCCTCCGCCGTGAGATCGGCCAGCGTCACCATCTCCGGCGTGATCGTCGTGGCACCTGCGGGGATGCCGTTGTCCGGCAGCACCACCTTCGGAGCGCCCTCCAGTGCCGCCAGACCGGCCACGGTCGGGCTGGTGAACAGCGTCCGCACATCCACCGCGACGCACGCCGCCCGGGCCCGCTCCACCAGCGTCACCGCCAGCAGGGAGTGCCCGCCCAGCTCGAAGAAGTCGTCATCGACACCGACGGAGGGCAGGCCGAGCACCTCGGCGAACAGCGCACACAGGATCTCCTCCTGCACCGTCGACGGCCCACGCCCGGTGACCCCCGCACCGTAATCCGGAGTCGGCAGCGCCCTCCGGTCGAGCTTGCCGTTGACCGTCAACGGCAGTTCGTCGAGCACCACGATCACGGCCGGGACCATGTACTCGGGCAACACCCGAGCCGAGTGAGCGCGGATCTCCGCGACGTCCGTGTCACCGGCTGCCACCACGTACCCGGCCAGGCGCTTGTCACCCGGCCGGTCCTCCCGCACCACCACGGCCGTCTGCGTGACGGACGCGTGGGTGAGCAGGGCGGCCTCGATCTCGCCGAGTTCGATGCGGAAGCCGCGGATCTTGACCTGGTCGTCCGTACGCCCCAGGTACTCCAGTTGCCCGTCGGTGTTCCACCGGGCCAGGTCACCCGTGCGGTACATCCGCTCGCCCGGCCCGCCGTAGGGGTTGGCGACGAACCGCTCGGCGGTCAGGCCCGGCCGGTCCAGATAGCCCCGGGCCAGCTGCACGCCGGCGAGGTAGAGCTCGCCCGCCACCCCGGCCGGAACCGGCCGCAGCGCGGCGTCCAGGACGAACACCCGGGTGTTCCAGATCGGGCGTCCGATGGGTACCCCGCCGGCGGCGTCGGCCCCCGGCGCGCAGGTGAAGGCGGTGACGTCGATGGCAGCCTCGGTCGGGCCGTACAGGTTGTGCAGCGGGATCGGCAGCACCGCGTGGAACTGGTCGCGCAACGAGGCCGGCAACGCCTCGCCGCTGCAGACCACGGCCCGCAGGGATGAGCAATCCCGGGCGGTGGGCTCGGCGACGAACACCTGCAGCATCGACGGGACGAAGTGGGCGACGGTGACCTGCTCGCGCTGGACCAGCCCGGCCAGGTACCCCGGGTCACGGTGACCGCCCGGACGGGCCGCCACCAGCGTCGCACCTTCGATGAGCGGCCAGAAGAACTCCCACACCGACACGTCGAACCCGAACGGCGTCTTCTGCACCACCCGGTCGTCCGACGTCAGCCGGTAGGCGTCCTGCATCCACGCCAGCCGGTTGACCAGGCCCCCGTGGGTGATCGTGACGCCCTTGGGACGTCCGGTGGAGCCTGAGGTGTAGATGACGTACGCCGGGTGATCGACGAGCAGGCCGCAGGTGCGGTCGCCGTTCTCGAGGTCGATCGCGGACAGACGGCTCAGGGTGGTGGTCAGCTCCGGGTCGTCAAGGACGAGGCAGGGGACCTGTGCGCCGTTCGCCGGCTTCAGGGCATGGGTGGTGAGCAGAAGGACGGGTCCGGCGTCGTCCAGGAGACGGGTGATGCGGTCGGCGGGGTGGTCGGGGTCGACGGGGAGGTAGGCGGCGCCTGTTTTGAGGACGGCCAGCAGGGTGACGACGAGATCGACCGAGCGTTCCAGGTGCACCGCGACGAGGGTCTCGGGACCGGCGCCGCGTCCGGCCATGAGACGGGCGAGCCGGTTGGCACGTGCGTTCAGGTCGGCGTAGGACAACCGGACGTCCTCGAAGACCACGGCGGTGGCGTCGGGGGTGCGTGCGACCTGTGCCTGGAAGAGGTCAGGAAGCGTCGCCACCGGCACCTCGTGGGCGGTGTCGTTCCACTCCGTCAGCACGCGGTGCCGCTCGTCCGGGCTGAGCAGCTCGATGTCCGTGACGGGCCGTGCCGGGTCGGCGGTCACGGTGTCGAGGACCCGGACGAACCGCGTGGCCATCGATTCCACCGTGGCGTGGTCGAACAGGTCGGCGGCGTAGGTGATGGACCCGATCAGGCTGCCGGCGTGCGTCTCACGGACCTGGAAGTCGAGGTCGAACTTCGCGGGCTGATCGCCCGTGTCCAGGAGGTGGGTTTCGACGCCGGGCAGATCGAGACTCGCGGGAGCGGCGTTCTGCAGGGCGAGCATGACCTGGAACAGGGGGTGGCGGGCCATGGACCTGGCGGGGGCCAGGTCTTCCACCAGTCGTTCGAACGGCACGTCCTGGTGGGCGAAGGCGTCCAGACCCCGTTCGCGTACGCGGTGCATCAGTTCGCGGAAGGACGGTTCGCCCGAGACGTCGGTGCGGATGACCAGGGTGTTCACGAAGAACCCGACCAGCTCGTCCAGGCTTTCGTCCGTGCGCCCCGCCAGCGAGGTCCCGATGGGGATGTCGGTACCCGCGCCGAGGCGGAAGAGCAGCGCCGCGAGGGCGGCCTGGAGCACCATGAACACGGTGACGCCCTCGGCGCGCGCCAGGTCGTTGATCCGCTGGTGGAGTTCGTCCTCGATGCGCACGCCGACGGTGCCGCCGCGGTGGCCGGCCACCGGTGGCCGGGGCCGGTCGGTGGGCAGGGTGAGTTCCTCCGGCAGGCCGGCGAGGGCCTCGCGCCAGTAGTCCAGCTGGTGGCTGAGGATGCTCGCCGCGTCGTGGTCCTCGCCCAGGAGATCGCGCTGCCAGAGGGTGTAGTCCGTGTACTGGACCGGGAGCGGTTCCCAGGCCGGCGCTTGGCCGTCGGCGCGGGCGGTGTAGGCAGTGGAGATGTCGCGGGCGAGTGGTGCGAGGGACCAGCCGTCGCCGGCGATGTGGTGCAGCACCAGGACCAGGACGTGTTCCTGCGGTGCGACAGTGAACAGCCGTGCTCGCAGAGGCAGTTCAGCGGTGAGGTCGAAGGGGCGACGTGCTTCCTCCGCCACCGCCTGCGCCAACTCGCCCTCCGTCATCTCCTCCGGGAAGAGCGGCAGGTCGATCGTCTGCTGGGCGAGGACCCGCTGCTCGGGTGTGCCGTCGACATGTCCGAAGACGGTGCGGAGGACTTCGTGGCGGGTGACGACGTCGTTGAGAGCGGTTCGCAGGACATCGGGGGCGAGGTCGCCGGTGAGGCGGAGCGCGATGGGGATGTTGTAGAGCGCGGACGGTCCTTCCAGCTGTTCCAGGAACCACAGGCGCTGCTGGGCGTACGACAGCGGCACCGTCCCAGGCCTCGGCCGGACCGTCAGCGGCAGGCGCGCGGCGTCGGAGCCGGTCTTGGCGAGACGGAGGGCGAGCCCGGCGACGGTGGGGGTCTCGAACAGGGCCCGAACCGGGACTTCGGCCCCGAGGGTGGTGCGGATGCGGCTGACCAGGCGCGTCGCCAGGAGCGAGTGGCCGCCGAGGTCGAAGAAGTTGTCGTCCACCCCGACATAAGGGAGACCGAGGACGTCGGCGAACGCCTGGCTGAGGAGCTGTTCCTGGAGGGTCCGTGGTTCCCGGCCCGGGCTCGTGGCGGTGTAGTCGGGGGCGGGCAACGCCTTGCGGTCCAGTTTGCGGTTCACCGTGAGCGGGAGCGCGTCCAGTTCGACGATCGCCGCCGGCAGCATGTAGTCCGGCAGCACGGCGGACAGGCCGGTGCGGAGGTCCGCGATGTCCACACCGTCCGTAGCGCTCGCCGGGACGACGTACCCGACCAGGCGCTTGTCGCCGGGCTGGTCCTCCCGCACCACCACCGCCGCCTGGGCGACGGACGGGTGGGTGAGCAGGGCGGTCTCGATCTCCCCGAGTTCGATGCGGAAGCCGCGGATCTTGACCTGGTCGTCGGTACGGCCCAGGAACTCGAGTCGGCCCTCGGCGTTCCACCGGACCAGGTCACCGGTCCGGTACATCCGCTCGCCCGGCCCGCCGTAGGGGTTGGCGACGAATCGCTCGGCGGTCAGGCCCGGCCGGTCCAGGTATCCCCGCGCCAGCTGGACGCCGGCCAGGTACAACTCCCCGGCCACCCCAGGCGGCACCGGCCGCAACGACCGATCCAGCACAAAGGCGCGGGTGTTCGCTATCGGACGGCCGATCGGGGGAATGCGGCCCGACGACGGCGCGGCACACCGCATGAGCGTGGCCCCAATGGTCGTCTCCGTCGGCCCGTAGCTGTTGTAGAACGCACGATCTGCAGTGGTCCACCGGTCGACCAGCCCCGCGTCCGGCGCCTCACCCCCCACCACGAGCAACCGCAGCTCCGGCAACCGTGCGGGGTCCAGCGGCCGCGCCACCCCCGGTGTCACATGCGCCACCGACACGCTCTGCGCACGCATCAGACCCTGCAGGCGATCGAGGTCGACCCGATCCTCATCGGCAGCGAGCACGAAAGCCGCACCGGAGGTCAGGGTCATGAAAAGGTCCTGCACCGACACGTCGAAGCTGAACGCCGTCGCCCCCAGCACCCGCGAACGCTCGTCGATCCCGTATTCCGACGCGACGGCGGCGATGTTGTTGGCGAGCGAGCGATGCGTGACCACCACGCCCTTGGGGCGCCCCGTGGAGCCCGAGGTGTAGACGACGTACGCGCGGTGGTCGAGCAGCAGCGGGCTGCGCCGTTCCACGTCCGACAGATCATGCGCGGCGCGGCCCGACAGGTCCTGCCGCAACAGGGGGTCGTGGAGTGACAAACGAGCCGCGTCGACGCCCCGCAGACTCTCCCACGTCGCATCGTCGGCGATGAGGACCGTGGGCCGTGCCTCAGACAGCACATAGGTGATGCGATCGACCGGGTGACCCGGATCGATCGGGAGGTAGGCAGCCCCTGCCTTGTGTACGGCCAGGATGGCGACGATGAGGTCGACGGACCGAGGGAGCGCGAGAGCGACGATGTCTTCAGGCCGTACGCCGCGGTCGATGAGAAGTCGGGCGAGACGGTTGGCGCGGGCGTTGAGTTCCGCGTAGGACACTTCGACGCCTTCGAACACCACGGCCGGCGCCGAGGGAGTACGCGTGACCTGGGTCTCGAACAGCTCCGTGACCGTGGTCTGCGGCACCTGCCGGGTGGTGTCGTTCCACTCCTCCAGGACGCGGTGGTGTTCGGCCGGACTGAGGATGTCGATCCGGCTCACGAGGACGGACGGCTGTGCCGTGACCGCTTCCAGGACTCGGACGAATCGTTCAGCGATGCCGGCCGCGGTGTGGTGGTCGAACAGGTCGGTGGCGTAGGTGATCACGCCGTGCAGGCCCGCCGGGGTTCCGCTGTCGGTGAGGTGTTCGTTGAGCTGGAGGTCCAGGTCGAACTTGGCGGGGCCGTTGCCGGTGGGCAGGGCCGCGACGGTCAAGCCGGGCAGGTCGAGCTTGGCCTGCGCGTTGTTCTGCAGGGTGAGCATCACCTGGAACAGGGGGTGGCGGGCCATCGACCGGGTCGGTGTGAGCTCTTCCACGAGGCGCTCGAAGGGTACGTCCTGGTGCGCGTAGGCGTTGAGTGCGTGCTCACGAGTGCGCTCGAGGAGTTGCGTGAAGTCGGGGTTCCCTGACAGGTCGGAGCGCAGGACGAGGGTGTTGACGAAGAATCCGACGAGGTCGTCGAGTGCTTCGTCGGTGCGTCCGGCGATGGGGGTGCCGATGGGGATGTCCTCACCGGCGCCCAGGCGGTTGAGCAGGACGGTCAGTGCGGCCTGCATCACCATGAACACCGTCACGCCCTGTGCGCGGGCCAACTCGACGAGCTCCTGGTGCACTTCGGCGTCGATGTGCAGGTCGACGGTGCCGCCGCGGTGGGTGGCCACTGGTGGCCGGGGCCGGTCGGTGGGCAGCGCCAGTTCCTCGGGCGCCCCGTCCAGCGCGTGGCGCCAGTAGACCAACTGTTCCGACAGCAGGCTGGCGGAATCGGACGCGTCGCCCAGCAACTGACGCTGCCACAGGCTGTAGTCGGCGTACTGCACGGGCAACGGCCCCCGTGTGGGGACGTCAACGTTGGCGCGGGCGGTGTAGGCGGTCGATACGTCGTGGGCCAGCGGGCCCAGCGACCAGCCGTCTCCGGCGATGTGGTGCATCACCACGACCAGCACATGGTGATCGGGGCCGGTCCGGAACAGGCGGGCGCGCAGCGGGATCTCGCCTGCCAGGTCGAATCGGTGTTCCGCCGTTTCGGTGACCAGGCGGGTCAGCTCGGCCTCCGCGATCCCTTCGGCGTCGACGGTGGTGAGCAGGTCACCGATCGTGTCGGCATCCACGGTTCGTTGGTAGGGCTGGCCGTCGACGGTGGTGATCACCGTGCGCAGCACTTCGTGCCGGCGCACGACGTCGCGCAGCGCGGCGTGGAGGGCGTCGGTGTCCAGGGCGCCGGTCAGCCGCAGCGCCATCGGGATGTTGTAGGTGGCCGACGGGCCCTCCAGCTCGCCCAGGAACCACAGACGCTGCTGGGCGAAGGACAGTGGCACCAGTTCCGGGCGCTGCGCCGGTGCCAGCGGGGGCCGGGAGGCGTTGGAGGTGGTCAGCTGGTCGGCGAGGGCGGCCGGGGTGGGGGTCTCGAACAGCGCCCGGATCGGGATCTCCACGCGGAATACCGACCGGATGCGGCTGGTCAGGCGGGTCGCGAGCAGGGAGTGGCCGCCGAGGTCGAAGAAGTTGTCGTCGACGCCGACCGACGGCAGGTCGAGCACTTCGGCGAAGACGGCGCACAGGAGTTCTTCCTGGGCGTTCGCCGGACCTCGGCCGGTGACCCCGGCGGTGTAATCGGGGGCGGGCAGGGCCTTGCGGTCCAGCTTGCGGTTGACCGTGAGCGGGAGCGCGTCCAGTTCGACGATGGCCGCCGGAAGCATGTAGTCCGGCAGCACGGCTGACAGGCCGGTGCGGACGTCCGCGATGTCGACACCGTCCGGAGAGCTCGCCCGGACGACGTATCCGACCAGGCGCTTGTCGCCGGGCTGGTCCTCGCGGACGATGACGGCGGCCTGGGTGACGGCGGGGTGGGAGGCCAGGGCGGCTTCGACCTCGCCGATTTCGATGCGGAAGCCGCGGATCTTGACCTGGTGGTCGGTACGGCCCAGATACTCCAGCTGCCCGTCGGCAGTCCAGCGAACCAGGTCCCCGGTCCGGTACATCCGCTCACCCGGTTCGCCGTAGGGGTTGGCGACGAAGCGCTCCGCGGTCAGGCCGGGCCGGGCGAGGTATCCCCGGGCCAGGCCGGATCCGGAGATGTACAGCTCCCCGGGCACGCCGCTCGGTACCGGCCGAAGCGCGGCGTCCAGGACGAATACCCGGGTGTTCCAGATGGGCTGTCCGATCGGTATGCGGCCGTGGTGTCCGGGATGCAGGGGCGCCAGCGTCGACCAGACGGTGGTTTCGGTGGGGCCGTACAGGTTGGTCACCGACGTCGTGGTCGCCGTCAACTGCTGGGCGAGCGCCGGGGGGAGTGCCTCACCGCCGACCAGTGCCCGCAGTCCGCTGATCGCGTCCGGGGCCTCCACGGCCAGGGTCTGCCATACCGCGGGCGTCGCCTGCAGGACCGTGGCCGCCGACTGGCGGATGAGTTCCGCCAGCGCCCGCGGGTCCCGGGTGGTGTCCCGGTCGGCGAGCACCACGCGGGCGCCCGACACCAGGGGCACGTACACCTCCAGTGTGTGGATGTCGAACGCCACCGTCGTCACTGCGACGAGGGCGTCGTCGGCGTCCAGCGTCAGGTGCTCGCGCATGGCGGCGACGAAGTTGCCGAGCGCGTGGTGGGAGACCACCGTGCCCTTTGGCCGGCCCGTGGAGCCCGAGGTGTAGATCACGTACGCGGGGTGGGCGGGCAGCGGCGCCGCGCCGCGGCCGGCGGCGGTCAGGTCCCCGTCCTCAAGACGTGAGATCGCCTCGACGGTTTCGGGGGCGTCCACGACCAGCCGCTCCGTACCCTCGGGCAGTACCGGCGCCACCGCACGGGTGGTCACCACCAGCGCGGGCCGGGCGTCGGTCATCACGTAGGCGATGCGATCGACCGGGTGACCGGGATCGATCGGGAGATAGGCAGCCCCTGCCTTGAGTACGGCCAGGATGGCGACGATGAGGTCGACGGAGCGGGGCAGCGCGAGAGCGACCAGTTGTTCGGGCTGTGCCCCGTTCCCGACCAGCAGTCGGGCGAGCCGGTTGGCGCGGGCGTTGAGTTCCGCGTAGGACACTTCGACGCCCTCGAACGCCACGGCGGTGGCGTGCGGGGTGCGTACGACCTGCGTCTCGAACAACCCCTCCACCGTGGCCGGCGGCACCTCCCGGCCGGTGTCGTTCCACTGCTCCAGGATGCGGTGGTGTTCGGCCGCGCTGAGGATGTCGATCCGGCTCACGAGGACCGACGGATCGGCGGTCACCGTTTCCAGGACCCGGACCAGACGTTCGCCGATCCCGGCCGCGGTGTGGTGGTCGAACAGGTCGACGGCATAGGTGATCACGCCGTGCAGGCCCGCGGGCTCGCCTCCGTCGGTGACGTGCTCACTGAGCTGGACGTCGAGGTCGAACTTGGCCGGCACGTCGCCGGTGGGCAGAATCTCGACGTTCAGGCCGGGCAGCTCAAGATCCGGTGTCGTGTTGTTCTGCAGGGTGAGCATGACCTGGAACAGGGGGTGGCGGGCCATCGACCGGGTCGGCGTGAGCTCCTCCACCAGGCGTTCGAACGGCACGTCCTGATGCGCGTACGCGCCCAGAGCCGTCTCACGCGCCTGGCTCAGCATGTCCAGGAACGTCGGATCGCCGGACACATCGGATCGCAGGACGAGGGTGTTGACGAAGAATCCGACGAGGTCCTCCACCGCCTCGTCGGTGCGTCCGGCGATGGGGGTGCCGATGGGGATGTCGTCCCCGGCGCCGAGGCGGTGCAGGAGGACGGCCAGTGCCGCCTGCGTCACCATGAACACGGTGACGCCGTGTGCGCGGGCCAGCTCGACCAGCGCCTGGTGTACTTCGGCGTCGATGTGGAGGTCGACGGTGCCGCCGCGGTGGGTGGCCACCGGTGGCCGGGGCCGGTCGGTGGGCAGCGCCAGTTCCTCGGGCGCCCCGTCCAGCGTGCGGCGCCAGTAGGCGAGCTGCTCCGACAGCAGGCTGCCGGCGTCGGTCGCGTCACCCAGCAGCTCCCGCTGCCACATGCCGTAGTCGGCGTACCGCACCGGCAACGCGCTCCAGGCGGGGAGTTCACCGGTGGCTCGGGCGGCGTAGGCGGCCGACAGGTCACGCGCCAGCGGGCCCAGCGACCAGCCGTCACCCGCGATGTGGTGCACCACCAGGACCACCACGTGCTCGTCCGGCCCCACCTCGGCCAGCGACGCGCGGACGGGGATGTCGGTGGCCAAGTCGAACCGGTGCCCCGCGGCCTCGGTCACCCACGACTGCAGAGCGCCTTCCGTCACCGGTACGACCGGCAGGACGACGCATGCCTCCTCGGACGGAAGGACCCGCTGGTAGGGCCGGCCGTCCACGGTGGTGACGATCGTGCGCAGCACCTCGTGCCGGCCCACGACGTCGTGCAGCGCGGCGCGGAGGGCGTCGGTGTCCAGCATGCCGGTCAGCCGCAGCGCCATGGGGATGTTGTAGGTGGCCGAGGGGCCTTCCAGTTCGCTGAGGAACCACAGGCGTTGCTGGGCGAACGACAGCGGCACCAGCTCCGGTCGCCGCGCGGGCGTCAACGGGGGCCGGGACGCGCCGGAGGTGGTCAGCCGGCCCGCCAGTTCACGGAGTGTGGGTGCCTCGAACAGGGTCCGGATCGGGATCTCCACGCCGAACACCGACCGGATGCGGCTGACCAGACGGGTCGCGAGCAGGGAGTGCCCGCCCACCTCGAAGAAGTTGTGGTCCACCCCGACGGAGGGCAGGTTGAGCACCTCGGCGACCAGCGCGCACAGGATCTCCTCCTGTGCCGTCACAGGACGTCGGCCGCCGGCATCCGCGTCGTGAGTCGGAGCCGGCAGTGCCTTGCGGTCCAGCTTGCCGTTCACCGTGAGCGGGAGCGCGTCCAGTTCGACGATCGCCGCCGGCATCATGTAGCCGGGCAGCACGGCTGACAGGCCGGCACGGACGTCCGCGATGTCCATACCGTCCGGACCGCTCGCCGGGACGACGTATCCGACCAGGCGTTTGTCGCCGGGCTGGTCCTCACGCACGACCACCGCCGCCCGGTCCACGGACGGATGTGCCGTCAGCGCGGCCTCGACCTCACCCGGCTCGATCCGGAAACCACGGATCTTCACCTGGTCATCCGCCCGGCCCAGATACTCCAGCTGACCGTCGGCGCCCCATCGCGCCAGGTCACCGGTGCGGTACATCCGCTCACCCGACGCGAACGGGCTGGCCACGAACCGCTGCGCGGTCAGGGCGGGACGGTCCAGGTATCCCCGCGCCAGCTGCACCCCGGCGATGTACAGCTCGCCTGCGACACCCGGCGGCACCGGTCGCAGCGCACCGTCGAGCACGTACGCCTGGGTGTTCCACACCGGGCGGCCGATGGGCACGGTGGAGTGCTCGCGGTCTGCCGCACTCCATCGTCCATGCGTGACCTGGATGGTCGTCTCGGTCGGCCCGTACAGATTGATCAGCGAAACGCCCCATGCCCTGGCGACCCGCGCCGCCAAAGGAGCGGGAAGCGCCTCGCCACCAGCGAGGACGAGCCGGAGACGACCCGCGTCCTCCAGCGGGAGTGTGTCCAGGATCGAGGGAACCAGCTGCGCCACTGTGACGCCGTGGCCCACGATGTGAGCCATCAGCCGTTGCGGATCCCTGGCCTCCTCGGTGGACACCAGGGACATCGCGGCGCCGCTGACCAGCGGCAGCCACACCTCACATCCGGCCGCGTCGAAGCTCACGGACGTACGTGCCAGAACGACGTCACCGGCCCTCGTGCCGCTTGCCTCGCGCAGGCACACCAACTGGTTCACCAGTCCCGCGTGCGGCACCGCCACGCCCTTGGGCCGGCCGGTGGAACCGGAGGTGTAGATCACGTACGCCGGATGCGCGGACCGCAGCACCCCGCACCGCTCGGCGTCGACCAGGTCGGTGTCACCCAGGTCCCCCAGCACCGCGACGGTACCCGGAGCATCGACCACCAGCGGAGGCACCTCATCCGGCAGTCCCTCCTGCGCCACCTCGCTGGTGAGCACGAGGCCGGGTCGGGCGTCCCGCAGCATGTAGCCGATCCGGTCGGCGGGGTAGGCGGGGTCGACCGGCACGTACGCCGCCCCCGCCTTCACCACCGCCAGCAGGGCGACCACCAGGTCGACCGAGCGGTCCATCAGCACGGCCACCCGGCACTCCGGCCCCACACCCCTGGTGACCAGCAGCCGCGCCAGACGGTTCGCCCGGGCGTTCAGCTCCGCGTACGTCAACCGGGTGTCCCCGAACACCACCGCGGTCGCGTCCGGCGTGCGCGCGACCTGGGACTGGAACAGCTCGGCAAGCGTCGCGAGGGGAACGTCCCGGGTGGTGTCGTTCCACTCCACGAGCATGCGCTGGTGTTCGACGGGGGTGGCCAGATCCAGCCGGGCGATCGGCGCGTCGGGCTCCAGGCCGGCCAGGGCCGCGAGCAGATGCAGGAAACGCGCCTGGTGGGCGGCGTTCTCTTCTTCGGTGTAGAGCGTGGGGTTGGCCAGGAAGTCCAACCGCAGACCCGCGTCCCGCTCGTAGATGAGGATCGTCAGGTCGTCCACCGCACCGTTCGCCAGGTAGGTGCGCGCGGTGGTCTCGCATCGCCCGAACCGGGGCATCGTCCGGTCATCGGGAAGGAAGTTGATACCAGGGCCGGACAGGTGACCGCCCGTACGGGCGAGTTTCAGGTCGCGATACAGATCCTCGTACCGGTAACGCTGGTGCTGCAGGACCCCCCGGCTCCGCGCGGACGCCTCCCTGGCCAGGTCACGCACGGTCATGCCCGCCGTGATGCGCATACGCAGCGGCAGCACCTGGGCCATGCTCGCCACCGCCCCCTGCACACGCGATCCTCTGCGTGCCGTGACGGTCAGTCCCAGCACGACGTCCTGCACCTGCGCCACCCGGTGCACGTACAGCCCGGCGGCTCCGATCAGCAGGGCGGGCAGAGCGACGCCCGACGCGCGGGCCACCTGTCGAAGCGACTGGGCGACCTCAGCCGAAACCACGGCGGTCCGGCGGTGGGAATCACGAGACGCCGACGCCGTCCGCGAGGCCAGGGTCACGACCTCGGGCGCGTCCCCCATCCGCTCCGCCCAGTACGCCCGGTCCTGCGCGAACTGCGCGCTCCCGCGGTACGACTCATCGTCGGCCACGATCTCCTCGAGGGTCGCGAACGGCGTGAACGGGCAGTCCTGCCCCTCCTCCAGGGCGGTGTAGATCTCCGTCGCCCGGTTCAGCCACACCCCGTACCCGACGGCGTCCACCGCGATGTGATGGGCCCGCAGATACACCACGGTCCTGTCCTCGCCCACCAGGAGCGCGGTGAAGGTGATGATTCCGCCGTGTTCGAGATCGGCGGGGCGGGCGGCGTCGGCACGCATCCATGCCTCAGCGGCCGCCACCGGCTCGGACTCGTCCCGCACGTCGATCACGGGCAACCGGTAGGCAGGCAGCGGTTCGGCCACCTGCCACGGCCCATCGTCGCCCTGCCCGAACCACCGATGCGACAGCTCGGCCTCGGCCAGCGCCTGGCCGAACGCCTTCTCCAGCAAGCCGAGCTGCAGAGGGCCGGCGATGTCCAGGTACTCCACCATGTTCTGGGCCGGGCTCTCCGGATCCAGTGCCTGGGCGTACCAGATGCCTTTTTGAGCCGCGGTCAGGGCGTTTTTGGCATGGTTAGGCATTTTGCATACCCCGTGTACTTGATATCCAGCGAGAAATCGGCGCGAAATTCCGTGCTGCGCGGAGTCGGCATCCGTCAGCGACAGAAGTGGCCGGCGGATCCTGTTTCGGCTCTCGGAGGTCCGGCCGCGAGCGCCGTGTCATGCTGGACCCACCCGGGTGGCGACCAGCGAAGCTTTAACAACCGTCTGCGAAGATGTGATGAGTTCTCGCTGATATCAGAAGAACGAGTCTCCGCCTGCCGTGAATCCGTCCTGGGTGAACAGTTCGGCGCCCGCATGGGGCACCTGTGGTCTGCGTTCAGTCCCGGGCGGCGGACCGGGGAGCCGCCTCGGAGCTCGGAGGGCGGCGAAGACGTGAAGCGCGTGCGACGGTCCCTGCCCGGGGCTGCTCGGCCCCGAGTGCGGTCCGCTGCGATTCAACGGACCGCACATCCCGGGGCGTTCAGTTGCCGCCCATGGCGTCGACCAGGCTCTTGGGCCGCATGTCGGTCCAAGAGCGCTCGACGTAGTCCAGGCAGTCCTGTCGTGAAGCCTCGCCGAATGCGATATCCCAGCCCTCGGGGACTTCGACAAAGGTCGGCCAAAGCGAGTGCTGCTTCTCCGCATTGACCAGCACCAGGTAAGTGGCTTCCTGGTCCTCGAACGGGTTCGTCATGTCTGGTGCTTCCTGATGCTCGTTCAAATTACCCGTGCTTTACCGAACTTTACTCAGCGGAATGTAGCGATCGCAAGCAAACATGGAGTTACCGCTGGCCAGCACTGGGATGATCTTGCGGTTGCAGGTGACAGTGGATCCGCATTGTCGTCTGGGTGCGGCAGGCCCTGACTGAGCTGCTGCACCGGATCGGGGACCGGCGAGTTCCGGCGCGGACTGCGGGGGTTCAGGCCGGCGGCGGCGGCGACGCCGGGGCGTGTACGGGTGCCGGGCCTTCGTGGTCGGCATCGCGAAGGGCACGACGCTCTCCGGCGCCGCGGGTTCGCCGTCCGGCAGACCCTGACCCTCGACCCCGAAACTCCATCGGACAGCACCCTTAGAGCTCGTTGCACGATCCTGTCGATGGCCTCAGATCCGGGGGCTGCGGTGGCAGACTCGGCCGTATGTCCGAGCAGCTTCCAGGTGTGACACCGGCCAGAGTCGCCAATCCGTTTCATGAGTACGCGCCGCTTCCGGATGTGGCGTCAACGGATGCCACCCACCCCCTGCACAAGTACGCCACGCTCTATCCCGAGGTGGTGGTGGCGGGTTCGCTGCAGAACGCTCTCCAGACGACGGTCGATCGTGAGGGCCGTGCGCTTACGGTCGAGCTGACGTCCTCACCGGGCTGGCGCCACGTCGCCGCGACGATGGAAGCCGACGATCGCTCGGCGAATGTCCTGATGGCCAGCGGCGAGCGCACGTTCTTGGTCGACTGCTGGGCCCACGAAATCCACATGGCCTCGGGCAGCACGCAGGACCTGGCCGAGGTGGCCGGTGCAGTGAGCACCTGGATTCAGGGGGCCAGGGTGCGCGAGCTCGTCGCGCAGTGGGCCTTCCTGAGGACCTGGGAGCTGGCCGAAGCCCACGAGCGCGGTGAGGCCGTGCCGGCTCGGTGGCAGATGATGCGCGAGTCCGCCGTGCGCAGGCAGGACGCTGACTGGCAGGACCTCATCGAAGCCGCCTTCGAACAGCCGCGACTGCGGGTCCTGTCGCCAGGACGCTCCATGTTCTGGCTGACCTTCAGCCGCCGGGCCGCGCCGCCCATCTGTCACGACCTGCCACGGACCAGACCGCTCGGCAACGGCCGATTCGAGGTGACCTTCGCCGACGGTCGGGTTCAGGAGGTGGACGGTGCGGCGACAACGGTCGCGATGATCCTGGACGGCCTGCCCGACGATGCTGTCCCGCAAGCTTTGGGATCATGACACGACGACGGGCATGGGTTCTTGAGGCGTCTCCAGCAGATGATCGTGCAGCCCAGGGAGACGAGGGCATCGTGGAGGTCGATGCGGCCTTCCCAGCGGACGGCGAGGCGCTTGAACTGGTTCAGCAGAGCGAAGGTCTGCTCGACGACGTAGCGGATCCGGCCCAGGCCGTGAATGTCCGGGTGGCCACGTCGGGGGATCACCGGCAGGATGCATCGGCGCCTGAGCTCCGGCGGACCACTTCGCTGTCGTACGCCTTGTCGCCGAGCAGCGCGTCGAGGCGTTTACGGGGTTACGGCCGACCTGCGCTGCACCACGTGATCGTGTTACCAGCTCTCACGCGCTCGAGTTCCGGCGGGTGTCATTCGAAGGCGCGGAGTGCTTCTGTCGCTGTTTCCCGCACGGTCGGATTCGTGTCGTCGGTCAGTTGGGCCAGTAGCGGACGTGCGGGCGGCCAGTGCCGCAGACTGGCGGCGAGGACACCTGCGACTGCGGCGCGTACCCACCAGTCTGGGTCGTCCGTCCTGGACCGCAGGGCATCGAGCGACACGCCCAGCATGCCGAGGCCGCGGGCCGCCCCGGCCCGCACGGACGGTTCGGAGTCGGCGAGCAGTTCACGCAGGGCGGCAGCCGCGGCCGGGGCGCGATCGGAGTTCGCGGCCCTGCGGCCGACCGCCTCGCCCAGCACCGAACGGACGTACCAGGCGGGATCGGAGGCAAGCGGAACCAGGTGGTCGACGGCCGCCGAGGGGGCGGTCCAGGCCAGCAGGAGCACGGCATCATGCCGGACCCAGGGGTCCGGATCCTGCAAGGCCGTGATCACAAGCGCGTATGCCTGTGGGTTGTTGTGCACGCTCGGCAGGGAGTTGAGGGCGGTTCGCCGGATCGTCGCATCGGGGTCGGCCAGCGCGTCGCGCAGTACCCCCATGTCGGGCGTCTCCCACACGTCGCGGAGTGCCCATAGCGCGGCTCTGCGCAAGTCGGGATCATCACCGGCGAGCGCCGGGAGTATGACGGCCCGGCACTCGGTCCGATCGGCTCGCATGACAGCGCTCAACGCCATGCCCAGTTGTTCCCCGTCATCGTCGTCCTCGCTGCGCAGCGCGCCGGCGAAGACCCGCAGGAGCAGCGGGAACGCTTCGGCCCCGGAGAGACCGGCCAAGGCATGTGCCATCAGGTCCCGGCCGTACCAATTACGCTCGCGCGCGTAGCTTTCCAGCGCGGCCTGTACGGACGCTGCCGCCGAGCGATCACCGCTCACGGCCAATTCCCTTACGAGCGGCCAAGGATCACCATCCAGTGTGCCGTCGGCGTACCGGAACAGTTCGGCTGGTGTCACCTGGGCCTCCTGCCCTGAGGTGAGGCGTGGACCGGGGACCTGTTCCCGCCGGTCCAGCGCCCGCATGGCGGGGGTCAGCGTACGCTCCGGTCACCGCACCCGCACAGCACCGCGCTGGGTTTCCGCCTGGCCGGTTCCTCGGAGAACCGGTGCCGTCCTGTCCTGGGTACCGGCAGCCGGGCTTGCTCAGGGGTGCAGGGGGTCCGTGTTTCCGTACCGGTTGCTGCACGGCGGGGCAGTTGTGTGTGCGAGTTGGGGGAGTTGTCTTGATGATGTGGCGGTTCAGGGTGTGTTGTGCGGCGTGTGGATACATTGGGGTCGGCTGTCGGGGCAGGCCGGATGTGGGATCCGGCGGGGTTGAGGAGCTTTTGGTCATGGGGGAGTCCGGGTTCGCCGAGCGCTGGTTGGAGACCGGCTCGGGGCCCGGTGCTGTGGTTCGGGCGCGTGTGGCGCAGGTGAACCAGGCGGTTCAGGCGGCGTACCGGGCGTGGCTGGACCACGCCACCTCGTGCCCGACGTGCCGGGACGGGGCCGCGCGTCAGTGCACGGTGGTGCAGCCGTTGTGGGATGCGTACCAGGCGGCTCAGCAGGCGGCCCGGTGACCCGGTGCCCGACGCGGCCGGCCGGTATCGGGCGTCATGTATTCCGGTGAGGCGATCCCCCCTGCCACGGTGTGTCGGCGGCCATGACGTGCCAACCGCCCGCTTGCACGCTGACCCGCCGGATCACCACGAGGCCCTTGACCGTGACCGCGTCGTGACGACGGACGAGTCCCACGCCCGGCACGTCCTGGCCGCCTGCCGGTAGCACGGTGGCAAGCGGTGCCGCTCCCACCGGGCGGCCCTGCGGCCGTCCACCGCCCGGTGCCGGCTGGCGCGGCCCTTCATCGTCCACGAGTTCGAAAGCTGCGGACACCTGCACGCCCGCATCCCCAGTGGCGTCCTCAATGGGTGCCGCCGCGCGGGCTGACCTGCGGCGACGGCTTTCACGGCCCCCGTACGGTGGCTTTCCTGGGGTGCACCTGCCCCTGAGGTCGGGGTGCGCGTATGGGTGCAATCCGTTCATACTTACGCATAACCCCTAGTCGGGTCCCGATTACCCTACGTAACCGAGGCGCGATCTCGTATGAACGCCAAGACCAAGTACACACTCGCCGCCGCTGCCGTCGGCTGGACCTTCCTGGCGTCCCAGTGGTCGGGCAAGGGCTGCGACTTCGTCCCTCAGTCCTACGCTCTCGTGCTCTCCCACGGCATGCCCGCGGGCGCCGAGGGATGCAAGGCCGAGACGGACGGGCCGCAGTACACCGACCAGTACGACCGGTGACACCCGTGTGAGGTCCGGAGTGGGTGCCACCAGCTCGAGTTCGGGCTCGTCCAAGGTGGCCGTCCGCGTGCCGTACACAGGCCCGTCGAAGTGGCCGACGTGCCAGGTCCGTTGGTGGTGGCCCCCCTTGGTGTGCTGCTGCGCTATTGCTGGGCCAGGATTCCCCGGAGCAGGCCGGTGGACTGGCCCACCTCGATGAGGTAGCCGTCGGGGTCCCGCAGGTAGCAGCGCAGCTCCGAGCCTCGGTCCACCGGTTCGGTCAGGAAGCGGGCGCCCTGGGCGACGGCGTGCGCATGGAAGGCGGCGAGGTCGGCGACGCGCACGTTCAGGAAACCGGATACACGGTCGCCGGTGTGGGGCGCTTCCAGAGTCACGTCCGGCTTGTCGGGGGTGGGTCCACCGCCTGGGTTCATGATGAGCCAGCTGTTGGCGATCTTGACGATCGCCGGGTTCTCCTCCATCACGACCTGGCCACCGAAGACGTCGGCGTAGAAGCGGCGCGAGACCGTGACGTCCCGCACGGTCAGGAAGTGCGTGAGGAGCAGACCGTGCTCGGGCACGGGCAGGTCACCGGGAGGTACCGTCATCGTCGGGTCACCCTTCGTCGAAGTGGGGTGGTCCCGGGGTGAGGACCACGACGGAGCGGGGTGGCCACGAGGCCGTCACCTCAGCCGCGTGCGGCAGACTTGTGCAGTGCACGAGGCCGGCGGGCTCTGCCCCGGGCGGCCGCCCGCTCCGCAGTAGCCGACCAGAGCGGCTGTGGTTCTGTGACACCCCGGGGATGTCGGGCAGCTAGCTATGAGCGGCCTGGGGCGCAGTTCGGCGCGTTCTTGTTCGGTGGCCACGAAAACCACGACTGCACGCGCAGCTACATCATGGCCGTGCTGTTCATGGTCGCCCTGCGGGTCGGCGGACAAGCCGAGATGCCCGGCCGCGGGCTTGATGTCGTGGCCTTGGGGTGCGGGTTCACGGGTGGGGCCTGCTGGTGAGGCCGAGCAGGGTGAGCCGCTCGGCGGTCGCGGTACGGGCGACCGGCGAGAACAGGGCGAGGACCTGGGTGCGGTCCTCGTCGATCAGGGACTGGCAGTCCAGATCGAGCAGGCCGACCTCGGGGTGCAGGATCCGTTTGCGTCGGTACCGCATCACGGCGACGCCATGGAGATCCCACAACGCGGCGAACTCGGGGCTGTCGCTGCGCAGCCGGTCGACCAGGGTGCGGGCGGGGTCGTCGTCGCGGCGGCCGACGGCGGCCCGCAGGTCGGCGACCAGGGCCCGCGACTCGTTGGCGTGGTCCTCGACCGGGTAGCCGCAGCGCGTGCCCGGGTCGGTGAACCAGCGGTGGATGATGCTCGCCTCGGGGCCGCTGCGGCCGGTGAGGTCACCGAACACGGCGCGGGCGAGGTGGTCCTGGGCCAGCGTGTCACCGAGGTCGGTCATCACCTGGGCGGGCACGTCGTGGAGCCGGTCGAGGACGGCCAGCAGGGCCGGGGCGACGTGCCGGTCGCCGCGCCGGCGGTCCGGCACGTTCAGCCCGGCGAGCCGGTAGAGGTGGTCGCGTTCGTCCAGGCTCAGCCGCAGCGCGCGGGTCAGCGCGCGCAGCACCGACTCCGAGGGCGTCGCCGTGGCCCGCTCCTGTTCGAGGCGGGTGTAGTAGTCGGTCGAGATGCCGGCGAGCCCGGCCACCTCCTCCCGGCGCAGCCCCGGCGTACGCCGCCGCCCGGCCGCGGCCAGGCCGACGTCGGCAGGGCTGAGTGCCTTGCGCCGGATGCGGAGGAACTGGGCGAGCTGCTGGGTGTCCATGCCGAAAAGTCTGTGCTCCCGGCGACGCGGTAGCCAGGGACAACCTCACTCTGCCTACCGCGCGCCGGACCGCCGACGCTGGGTTGCACGGACTCACGTACGGAGAAATCGCATGGCTACTGCCCGCACATGGTTCATCACCGGCGCCTCCCGAGGGCTCGGCGCGCTCTGGGCCGAGGCGGTCCTCGAGCACGGCGACCAGGTCGCGGCCACCGCCCGCGACGCAGCGGTATTCAAGCCGCTCGCCGACCGCCACGGCAGCCGGCTGCTGCCGCTGGAACTCGACGTGACCGACCGGGCTGCCGTCGACGCAGCGGTCCACACCGTCGAACAGCAGTTCGGCGGCATCGACATTCTGGTCAACAACGCCGGGCACATGCTCCACGGCGCGTCGAGGAGGTCAGCGCCGAGCAGACCCGGGCGCAGATGGACGTCAACTACTTCGGTGCGCTGTGGGCCACCCGGGCCGTGCTGCCCGGGATGCGCGAGCGCCGCTCCGGCCGGATCCTGCAGGTCTCCTCGATCGGCGGGCTGGTCGCCTACCCGGCGCTGGGCATCTACCAGGCCTCCAAGTGGGCCCTGGAAGCCATGAGCCAGTCCCTGGCCACCGAGGTCGAGGTGTACGGCATCCACGTCACTTTGATCGAGCCGATCATGTTCCCCACCGGCCTGGCCGCAGCCTCCCCGCAGTCGCAGCCGAACCCGGCCTACACCCACGCCCGGGAGGCTTTGTGCGCCGGTGCGAGTGCGAGCGGTTTCGTCCCGGGTGATCGGGCCGCGACCTCGGCGGCGCTGCTGGCGGTGGCCGATGCCCTGAAGCCGCCGCTGCGGGTGCTGTTCGGCGCAGGCGGCCTCGACGCGCCGCGCACGGAATTCGCCGGCCGGCTCGCGGGGCTGGAGGAGTGGGACCACATCTCCCGCCTCGCCCAGGGCAACCCGGCGGGGAGGTGACCGCTCACGTCATGCGTCTCCAGGCTCCCAACCCGTGCGGTGGGGAGCCTGGACTCCACCCTGGGTACCGGTCGCCGGGGCATCGGATCGGTTCCAGCCGTCTTGTGGCGGTCCGCTGACAGCCGTACCCAGAACCCCTGGGTCCAGCTGATCCTACGAATGAAAGGGCATCCGCTGGGCCGGACGCCGCCTCGCCATCGCAGCCTGGAATTAGGCGAACTCGTGCTGTTTCGGCGCTAGTTGAGCGAGAATGGTTGATCGGCGGGTCGGTGCGGCAGTGTGGGGCAGAGGCGGCTGACGGGATGACGGCAACTGACGGGCCGGTGTCAGGCCTGTTCGCGGGGCGGCGGCGGTTCATGGTGCTGGGCGCGGGTGGCCTGGCTGCCGCGGCCGGTGGGGTGGGCATCTGGCGGCTCTTCGACAGCGGCGTGAAGCAGTGGCCGTGGAAGCAAGAGTGGTCCGAGCCGCTGGACGGGTTGTATCCGTCGGCGCTGAACGCGCACGCCGGGGTCGTGTACGTGTCGGGTTTCGGCGGGGTGGCTGCGGTGGAGCAGTCCCGGGGCGGCAAGCGGTGGCAGGCGCTGTCGGGGCTTGAGAGCCAGTCCGCCCCGGCGTTCGGCGCCGGCGTCGTCTGTATCACCGGCGTCCGGACGGGCGGGCGGACGGTGGTGAACGGCCTGGAGACGTCCTCGGGCCGCGTGCTGTGGGAACGTGAACTCGACGGTCTGACCCTGTACGCCCCGGCACCGGCCGGGGACGTCATGATCGTGGTGACCGGAAAGCGCTCCGTGGCTTCGGAGACGGTCCTGCACGCGCTGGACGCCGGGTCCGGCAGGACCAGGTGGCGTACCCGACTGCCCGCGGTGACGTTGGGACCGTCGGCACTGGTGACGGGAAACGGCCTGGTGTACCTGACCACCGGGGTGTTCAGTGAGGGGTCGATGGCGTGGGCAGTGGACCTGGCGACCGGCGCACTGCGCTGGAAGTTCCCTTCCGAAGGCTTCCTGGGAACCCCGGTTCTGGCCGGAGGCGAACTCCACATCACCGCCAGCCCGAGCAGCGGTAGCGCCGACCAGGGGCACAACGCGCTCGTCACGCTCGACGCCGCTTCGGGGAAGGTCCTGCGGCGGGCGGAAAATCTGCCGGTCGGGACCGAGTCGAGCATGCAGCGGGCAGGCGGCACGCTGTACTCGGCGGTTCGCCGTTACGGGGACCAGTACCGCAGCACCCTCGTCGCGATAGAGGCCTCGACCGGACGTGCGCGCTGGCGGGCGGACACCGACATCGACATGGTGAGGACCCCCCTCCTCGTCTTCGGCGACAGTGTCCTGGCCGGGGGAAGGAAGTTCCCAGAACTGACCGGCTCCTACCTCGTCCAGGTCTTCGACGCCGCCACCGGCCATCGCCGCTGGAGCCGTGACATGGGAACCCAGGTCAGTTCACAGGGCCCCGTCCTGACCGGCGGTACGATCTGCGTGGCCACCCGCGCCACGAAACACACCGACCGGGGCACGCTCACCTTCCTGGACCCCGCTTCCGGCACCACTCGTTGGCACCACCCCCTCACCGCCAACGGTGAAGCCGTGGCCTGCCCGGTCGGCCGCACGCTCTACATCCTGGCCCAGCCGTTCCCGGGCCCCGGCGGACAGACACTGGAAGACCAGCACGGCGCCACGCTGTACGCACTACAGCGCGAGAACCCCTGACAGCACACCCACAGCCGCCGCGCCGGTCAGCGTGTCCAGGCCCATCACAGTCTGCTCATACGAACCGGCCGCAACCTGTACCGAAGAGGTTCAGATGCTCTACCAGAGCCCTGCCGACTTCTGCGCCGAGTACGCGAGAGCGCACAACCACGACATAACCGATGGGTTCGGCGCCGTGACCACGCTGCAAGAGGTGACCGTCGTCAGCGAGACCCCGCAGACGGCGCGGATCGAGGCGCTCTGGTTCTCATATGGCCACGAACCGGAATCCGGGTACTACGACGTTTTTGAGCGCACGGCCTTCGTCCTGGTCAAGCAGCACGGCGGGTGGCGCCTGCACTCCAAGGAATTTCTCGGCTATGAGTGACACCTGATCAGCGACTTTGACCCCGCGCCGCACAGGCCATCGTCACTGCCGTCACCGGCCCTGCTCGCCGACCGGCCCCCGTGCTTGCTGAAGATCTGGCGCGAGCAGATCCCGACGCCGGGGAGCGGAGCGGCTGCGCCCCGGCTGCCCGATCAGTCGAACTCCTCGACGTACTCCTCGGTCGGGCCCAGTTCGGGCTCGTCCCGGAGTTCCAGGGTGTCCCCGAGGCCCTCGAGTTCGAGGACGGTGACGGTGTTGACGCCCGCGTGCAGCAGCGGCGCCGGGCAGTACAGGGTGACCTGGGGGCCGATGTCCCAGTGGCGGCCGAGCAGGAAGCCGTTCACCCAGACCAGTCCGTGCACCGATCCCGGCAGCGCCAGGAACGTGTCGGCGGGCGCGTCGGCGTGGAACTCGGCGACGGCGAATCCGGCATCCGTACCGGTGACCGGGCTGACGCCCGCGTCCAGCGCCGCCGACAGCTCCCGCTCGGACCACTCGGGGAGTGCCACCGGCGTGTTCTGCCAGCCCTGGACCATGCGCCGGTCGACCAGGACGGGACCGAGCAGCCCCTTCGGACGGCCCACGCCGGGACCGTAGTTGACTCTGCCGAGGCTCTCGACCAGGACGTCCAGACGGACGGTCTCCCCGGTACCGGTGATCTTCAGCGCGGGGGAGTCCGCGTCGGCAACGCCGAGGTGGACGCCGTCGGCGAAGACCAGGGCGCGGTCGCGGACGTCGGTGAAGACCAGCCGGTGTTCGCCGGCGGGGATGCGCGGGCGGGCGGTGCAGCGCACCAGGCCCGCCTCCAGGCCGAGTCGTTCGAAGGTGGCGGGCCGCGGCGCGGCCAAGGTCTCCACCGGTACGGCTAGGAGCGCGGCGTCGAGGCCGTCGAGCAGGCCGGCCCGGCGGACCAGCGCGACCCGGGACGGCGGGAGGACGGGAAGCCGCTCGGGGGAACGCAGCGGCCCGGTCGCGCCCAGCACCTCGCGCATCGCGTGGAACTTCGGCGTGAAGCGACCGTCCTCGGCGATCGGCGCGTCGGAGTCGTAACTGGTGACGACGGGCTCCAGCCGGCCCTCGGTCTCGTTGGCGCCGGCCCACAGACCGAAGTTGGTGCCGCCGTGCGCCATGTAGATGCTGACGCTGCCGTGGTCGTCGAGGATGCCGCTCAGGGTGTGGACGGCGCTGTCGACATTGCGGACGTGGTGCCGTTTGCCCCAGTGGTCGAACCAGCCGTTCCAGAACTCCGCGACGACGAAGGGCTCCTGTGGCCGGCGGCCGGCCAGCAGCTCGCGGGCCGCCTTCGGCTTGGAGCCCAGGTTGGCGGCGGTGAGGGTGCCGGGCAGCGTGCCTCCGTCCAGCATCAGTTCGGTGGGGCCGTCGGCGGTGAACAGCAGTTCCGCGATGCCCCGTTCGGTGAGGGCCTGGCGGTTCCAGCGCAGGTAGGCGTGGTCGTCGCCGTAGGAGCCGAACTCGTTCTCCACTTGGACGGCGACGACCGGTCCGCCCTGGGACGCCTGCAACGCGGCCAGGCGCGGGATCAGTTCGCCGAACCAGGCGGCGACGGCCGAGGTGAACTCCGGGTCGGAGCTGCGGATCGCGAGGTCCCGGCCGGTCAGCCAGCTGGGCAGGCCGCCGTTGGACCACTCGGCGCAGATGTAGGGACCGGGCCGGACCACGACGTCCAGGCCTTCCTCTCCCACCGTGCGGATGAACCGCTCGAGGTCCCGCCAGCCGTCGAAGCGCGGCGCGCGGTCCTCCCGGGGCTGGTGGAAGTTCCAGGCGACGTAGGTGTCGACGGTGTTCAGCCCGAGGTCGGCGATCCGGCGGACGCGGTCGCGCCAGAGATCGGGGTGTACCCGGAAGTAGTGCAGTGCCCCGGACAGGATGCGGTGAGGGATCCCGTCGCGGTACAGGCGGCCGTCCCGCCAGGACAGAAGTGCGGGGGAGGCGGCCGTCGGCGCCGCGCCCTCGGGCGCGGCAAGGTCGGTCTCGGCGGCTTCGGCCGGGCGCCGCGGCGGGTCGATGTTCGTCGTGGGCGACTCGTTCACCAGGGGAGCGTATGTTATCGATGACATCAGTAACAAGCCTGCTAAGGTCCTCCGAACCGATCGGGGGAGGGAGCACCATGAACGAGGACGCCTCGCGGCCGCGGCAGCCGAGCATGGCCGACGTGGCCAGGATCGCCGGAGTGTCGGCCCAGACCGTCTCCCGCGTCCTGCGCGGCTCGCCGAACGTCAATCCGGAGACGCACCGGCGGGTCCTGGCCGCCGTCGAGCAGATCGGCTACCGCTTCAACAGCGCCGCGCGGACCCTGTCCTCGGGCCGCAGCCACACCATCGGCCTGGTCCTGCTGGCCTCCGGCGGCTACTACTCGCGCTCGGCGGTGACCGCCGGTGTGGAGTCGGCGGCCGGCGAGGCCGGGTACGCGGTGAGCATCGCGACCATCTCCGCTCTGGACGTGGGCCTGATGGAGCGTTCCCTGGCCAAGCTCGCCGACCAGAACGTCGACGGCTTCGTGATCGCGGTGCCACTGATCTCGGTGACCCGCAAGATGGAGGAGATCACCCGGGACATCCCGACCGTCACCCTGGACGGGTCGCGGACCGCGGGTGCCCGGGTGCTCGGCATCGACCAGCGCGAGGCCGGCCGGATCGCCACCCAGCACCTCCTCGACCTGGGACACCGTCAGGTCTGGCATGTCTCCGGGCCGGACGAGTGGATCGAGGCCCGACAGCGCCGGGAGGGCTGGCGGGAGTGCCTGGAGCAGGCCGGGATCGAGGCGCCGCCGCCGCTGGAGGGCGATTGGTCGCCCGTCTCCGGCTACCGGCAGGGGCAGATCCTCGCCATGATCCCCGAGGTCACGGCGGTCTTCGTGGCCAGCGACGAGATGGCCTTCGGGGTGATCAAGGCGCTGCGCGAGCGGGGCCGTTCGGTGCCGGAGGACGTGTCCATCGTGAGCGTCGACGACATCGCCCTGGCCGCGTTCTGCGCGCCGCCGCTGACCGCCGTACGGCAGGACTTCTTCGGCTACGGCGCCGCGGCCGTACGGCTGTTGCTGGACGCGGACGCGGGTCCGGAGGAGGCCGTGGGCACCCCCACGCTCTCCGTGCGGGCCTCCACGGCGCCGCCGCGCGCCGTCTGAGGGGCGCCAGCGTGGCGCTCAAGAGCCACGTTTCGGCTGTGAGCTGATCCGACGGCATCGGACCCCTTGCGCCCGTCATGTGATCGATGCCATGGTACCCAGCATGTTATCGGTGCCACCGTAACAACGCCGGGTCGTACGTCCACCGGATCCGGGGTGCGGTGGCGTGGTGCCCGCGACGCGGAGGGGCCCCGGACGGGGTCCGTGACGGGCCCGCACTGCCGCTCAAGTCAGGTGGGCGTACGTCCATGGGAAGGACCCCCAAATGAGGAGATCGGTCGCCTTCGCCGGCACCACGGTCATGGCGCTCTCGCTGCTCGTCGGCTGCTCGTCCGCCGGTGACTCGGACTCCGGCTCGGGCACGACGACCCTCAAGGTTGCCGCTCTCGAGGGCGGCTACGGCAAGGACATGTACCACCAGGTCATCGAGGCCTACGAGTCCTCGCACCCGGACGTCGACGTCCAGCTCCAGATCTCGAAGAGCATCGAGGACGAGATCACGCCGAACATGAAGGCCGGCAAGTACCCGGACGTCGTCGTGCTCGGCCAGGGCCGCGAGGCAGGTCTCACCGAAACCCTCATCAAGGACAAGGCGCTGGAGGACCTCACCCCGGTCCTGAAGACCGAGGTCCCCGGCGAGAAGCAGACGGTGGGCGAGAAGCTGACCGACGGCATCGTCGGCAACCTCAACACCAACCCGTACGGCACGGACAAGACGTACCTGATGCCGATGTACTACTCCCCGACCGGGCTCTTCTACAACAAGGGCCTGTTCAAGCAGAAGGGCTGGGACGTCCCGGCCACCTGGGACGAGATGTTCGCGCTGGGCGACAAGGCGAAGAAGGAGGGCATCGCCCTCTTCACCTATCCGACCGCCGGCTACCTCGACTCGTACTTCTACGCCCTGCTCGCCGACGTCGGCGGGGAGCAGTTCTACCAGGACGTCATGACGTACAAGCAGGGCATCTGGAAGACGGCGAAGGCCAAGACGGTCCTCGACATCACCACCAGGCTGCTCGGCTACGCCGGGAAGTCCACCGTCGGCTACGCCAACGAGCAGGACTTCACCAAGAACCAGCAGTCGATCCTCGACAACAAGGCGCTGTTCATGCCGAACGGCACCTGGATCACCGGCGAGATGGCCGACGCGCCCCGTTCGGACGGCTTCGCGTGGGGCCTGACCCCGCTGCCCTCGGTGAACGAGGGCGACACCCGCTACCTGACCACCTCGGTCGAGTCGGTCTGGGTGCCCAGTGCCGCCAAGAACAAGGACGCGGGGGAGGAGTTCATCGCCTTCCTGTACTCGGACGAGGCCGCGAAGATCTTCGCCAAGTCGAACGCGATCCAGCCCGTCAAGGGCCTCTCGGACAGCCTGACCGGTGAGAGCGCCGGGTTCTACTCGCTCTACGACGACACGTCGGCCTCCGCGCTGGTCGGCGGCTTCGCCTCGACGAACCCGGTCGAGGGTGTCGACATCAAGTCGGACCTGTTCGACACCGCCAACAGCATCATCAGCGGCGACACCACCGAGGCCAAGTGGCAGGCGGCGCTGGACGAGGCCAGCGAGAAACTGCGCCAGGCGGGCAACTGACCGGCCCGGCGGCGGCGTGGTCCGGCCGGGCCGCCGCCGGAGCCTTCCCCATCCGGTGAACCTCCGGGTTCGCCAGCACCACTTCGTACGACCGGAGGACCGGCACGGTGACGACCCTCTCCACCCCACCCCAACAACCGGCGGCACGCCCCGTGAGGAAGACCGGGACGACCTTCCGCCGCACCCGGCCGGGTGCCCCCGCCCGGACCCGCAAGCGGGGCGACACCCGCTTCGTGCTGGCCTGCCTGCTTCCCGCGCTGGTCCTGTTCGCGGTCTTCATGGTCTACCCCACCGTGAACGTGTTCCGGATGTCGCTCTACACCTGGAGCGGCTTCTCCCCGGACATGAAGTTCGTGGGGCTGGACAACTTCCGCCATCTGCTGGACGACCGGCAGTTCGTGCGGGCCTTCCAGAACACCGTCGCCCTGCTGGTCGTGGTGACCGTGGTGACCATGGGCATGGCCCTGTTCCTCGCCGCGATCATGACCCGGCAGAAGCTGCGGGGCAGCAACCTCCTCCGGTTCGTCCTCTACATCCCCAACATCCTCTCCGTGGTCGTGATCGCGGCGATCTTCTCCGCCGTCTACGACCAGAACAACGGCCTGCTGAACGGCAGCCTGCGGGCGGTGTCCCTGGACACCTGGCAGCAGGTCTGGCTGGGCGACCAGAAGCTGGTGCTCTACTCGGTCGGGATGGCCATGGTCTGGCAGTCGCTGGGCTACTACATGGTCCTCTACATGTCGTCCATGGCGAGCATCCCGGAGGAGCTGTACGAGGCGAGCTCCCTCGACGGGGCCTCCGCCGTACGGCAGTTCTTCTCCCTCACCCTGCCGCTGATCTGGCAGAACCTGCGGACCTCGCTGACCTTCTTCGTGATGAGCGCGGTCAACCTCAGCTTCGTGCTGGTCCGCGCGATGACCGGCGGCGGCCCGGACGGCTCCTCCGAGGTGCTGCTCAGCTACATGTACAAGCAGGCGTACACCAACTCGTCCTACGGCTACGGCATGGCCATCGGTGTCGTCATCTTCGCGTTCTCGTTCCTCGTGTCGCTGCTGGTGAGCCGTGCGACGCGGCGCGAGCCCCTCCAGTTCTGAGGACGGAACCCCACACCATGACCATGATCGACTCCCGCAGCTCCGGCGGGCCCTCCGCCGGCTCCGCCCGTCCCGGCGCCGGCTCCGCCCGCACCGGCCGCGCGCTCACCTACACCCTGGTCACCGCCCTCGCGCTGGCGATCGCCGTACCGGTCGCCTGGGTGCTGATGGCCTCGCTGAAGGCGAAGAGCGAGTTCTTCGGCAGCCCCTGGACCCTCCCGGAGGGCCTGCGCCGGCAGAACTACGTCGACGCGTTCACCGACGCCCACCTCGGCTCGTACTTCCTGACCTCGGTCTTCGTCACCGTGCTCGGCCTGGTCTTCGTGCTCGCGGTGTCGGTGCCGGCCGCCTACGTCATCGCCCGCTTCGACTTCCCCGGCAAGGGCGCCGTCGAGACGGCCCTGCTCGCCGGCCTGTTCGTGAACGTCAACTACATCGTCGTGCCGATCTTCCTGATGCTGGTCGACTGGGACAAGGCGCTGGTCGACGCCTTCCCTGACGGCTTCTTCCTCGACAACCCCACCGTGCTGTCGCTGGTGTACGCGGCCACCTCGATCCCGTTCACCATCTACCTGCTGACCGCGTACTTCCGGTCCATCCCGGTCGAGTACGAGGAAGCGGCGGGTCTGGACGGGGCGTCCCGCTTCCGGATCATGACCACGATCATGCTGCCGATGGCCCGCCCGGCGGTGACCACCGTGATCCTCTTCAACTTCCTCGCCTACTGGAACGACTTCATCATCTCGCTGACCCTGCTGCCCGGCGAGGGCAAGACCGTCCAGGTCGGCCTGCTCAACCTGTTCACCGCACAGAAGGCGGCGGCCGACTACGGCCGTCTGTACGCCGGCATGGTCATCGTCATCGTGCCCGTGCTGCTCGTCTACGCGCTCATCCAGAAGCGGCTCATCGAGGGGATGGCGTCCGGCGGAGTCAAGGGCTGACGCCCCCACGTGGAACCAAGTCGGAAGGAATCAAACCGAGATGAAGGACTCGACGCGTGCCGGCCTGCTCGTCGTCGTGCGCACCCTGATCGCGGCTGCCCTGGTGGCGCTCGTGGTGGTGGAGCGGACGACGGTCGGCTGGGGCCACCTCGCGGTGATGCTCGTCGCGCTGGGCGGACTGCTCGCCCTGCTCGCCTCGTACAACCGGACGTTCCGGTGACCGCCGCGGCGTCCGCGCGGACGCTGGCCGCCGTCCGGCCGAGCGAGCGGCAACTCACTTGGCAAGAGATGGAGTTCTACGGCTTCATCCACTTCGGTATGAACACCATGACCGGCCGCGAATGGGGCGAGGGACACGACGACCCGGCCCTGTTCGACCCGTCCGAACTGGACGCCGACCAGTGGGTGCGGGCGCTGAAGGCGGCCGGGATGACCGGTGTCATCCTCACCTGCAAGCACCACGACGGCTTCTGCATGTGGCCGAGCGACGCCACCGCATACTCGGTAGCGGCGTCCCCGTGGAAGGACGGCAAGGGCGACGTGGTCGCCGAGGTGGCCGACGCCGCCCGCCGGCACGGCCTGAAGTTCGGCGTCTACCTCTCCCCCTGGGACCGCACCGAGGCCTCCTACGGCTCCGGCACCGGCTACGACGACTTCTACGTCGCCCAGCTCACCGAACTCCTCACCCGCTACGGCCCGGTGTTCTCGGTGTGGCTCGACGGCGCCAACGGCGAGGGCCCCAACGGCAAGCGCCAGACCTACGACTGGGAGCGATACTACGCGGTGGTCCGCGAACTCCAGCCGGACGCGGTCATCAACGTCTGCGGCCCCGACGTCCGCTGGTGCGGCAACGAGGCCGGCGAGACCCGCCCCGACGAGTGGAGCGTCGTACCGCGCGCCCTCCAGGACGCCGAGCGGACCGCGTCCCGCTCGCAGCAGGCCGACGACGGAACCTTCGCCCGGCTGGTGCGCAGCGACGACCAGGACCTCGGCAGCCGGGCGGCGCTCGCCGGGCACGAGGACGACCTGGTCTGGTTCCCGGCCGAGGTCAACACCTCGATCCGGCCCGGCTGGTTCCACCACGAGGCCGAGGACTCCCAGGTCCGGTCGGTGGACGAGCTGTTCACGCTCTACCTCCGCTCGGTCGGCGGCAACTCCTGCTTCCTGCTCAACGTGCCCCCGGCCGCCGACGGCCGGCTCCACCAGGCGGACGTGGACGCCTTGGGGGAACTGGGCCGACGGATCACGGACTTCCGCTCCCGCCGGATCGACGCCACCGCCACGGTCAGCTCCGGCACCCCGGGCGACATCGCCACCGTCTGGCCCGGCCGGGCCAAATCCTCCTGGCGCGCGGGCGAGGACGACACACGCCCCTGCGTGACGCTCGCCTTCGGCGGCCCCCGCCCGGTCGAGGCGGTCGTCGTCGGCGAGGACATCACCCAGGGCCAGCGCGTCGAACACGTCGTCGTCCGGGGAGCCCTGGACGGCGTCTGGACGACGCTCGCCGAGACCGGCGCCGTCGGCTACCAGCGCGTCCTCACCTTCCCGCCCACCGAGGTGGACACCATCGCCTTCCAGATCACCGCGGCCCGGGACACCCCGGTCCTCGCCCGGGTGGCGGCGATCGGGGCGTCCTCGTGAGCGCGGGCGGCCGCCGGCCGGGCGGTTCGCGCAAGCCTGGCGCACGCAAGGCCTCCGCCGCCCGGCGGTCGGTCGCGCCCCCGCCCACGGCGGCGGGCCGCGGACGGCTGACGCGGCGGGTGGCCGCCGTGTCCGGCGCCGCCTGCCTGGCGGTCGCCGCGCTGGTCGCCGGCACGGTCACCGCGTTCGGAGGGCAGGACCACGGCGACGAGGTCGCCTCGCTGGACGGCCACCCTGTCACCCGGCAGGAGCTCCTCTTCCACATGGACCGCCTCGCGCCGACCGTGCAGAACGAGCTGCGCAACACCTACGCCGGCCTGAAGACATCGTTTTCCTGGAACGCCGAGGCCGGGAACCGCACCGCGCTGCAGCGTCTGGAGTCGCGGGCGCTCGCCGAGATCCGCGAAGACAAGACCACGTTGCTGCTCGCGCACCAGCAGGGCCTCGTCGGCTCCGTCGACTTCGCGGACCTGGAAGCCGAGCGCACCGCCGAGAACGCCTCCCGGGCCGAGGCCGTCGCCGCCGGCCAGACCGTGTACGGCGTCACGGACTACTCCCTGGACGAGTACTACAGCCACCGGCTGACCGAGCTCGCCACCGATCTCAAGGACAAGCTGAGCAGGAGCCCGGGCGACCCGCTGCACGTCACCGACGCCGAGGTGCGGAAGGCGTACGACGACGACCCGGACTCCTGGAACTCCAACGCCACCACCTACACGTACACACAGCTCGTGGTGCAGGTGCCGGCGAAGGCGGGCGCGGACTTCGACGCGAAGCTCGCGCGGCGGGTGAAGGCCGCAGGCGACCTCTCGGACGTGAGCGGGGTGGCGGACGCCCAGGTCACCACCGACACCTACGGCGGTGACGGCACCACCAGCGTGAACACCCACGACCAGGACCTGATGTCCGTGCTCGGCGACCTGAAGCCGGGCGGGATCTCCGAGCCCGAGAAGGGCGGCGGACAGATCACCTACTACCAGCTCGACGGCAAGAAGACCGACGACGACAAGGCGTTCAGCGACTACAAGTCGCGGATCCGCCAGTCGCTGGTCGAGAAGAAGTACGACGGATACCTCCAGCGCCGGGCCAACGACGCCTCGATGCACGTCGACCACTCGGCGATGGCCGCCATCAACGCGAAGGATGTGCACCCATGAGACCTGCCGACGTCGGCCCACCCGAGGACAGGAAGGCGCGGCGCCCGAGGATCACCGGGCGGAGCCTGCGCACCGGCCTCACCTCTTTGCTCGCGGCGCTGCTCGTGGGCTCGCTCGCGCCGTCCGCGTACGCCGCCGCGGAGCCGGCCGCCGCGGCGAAGCCCGCGACGAAGGCCGCGGCCACCGCGAAGTCCTGGCCGGGCAACACCCCCAACAAGACGGGCGGCACCGACTACTACCTCGACGCCACGCACGGTCACGACACCGCGTCCGGCACCTCGGCGCAGCACGCCTGGAAGAGCCTGGCCAAGGCGAACGCGACCACCTTCGAGCCGGGCGACCGCATCCTGCTGAAGGCCGGCGAGCAGTGGCAGGACGAGCAGCTGTGGCCGAAGGGCTCCGGCAGCGCGGGCAAGCCGATCACCATCTCGGCCTACGGTGACAAGAACGACGGCCGCCCGTACATCGCGACCAACGGCAACGTCCCCAGCCCGTTCAACGCGGACGGCACCAAGAACCCCGACACCGTGGGTCTCACCGGTGCCATCGTGCTGCGCAACCAGCAGTACTGGGACATCGACAACGTCGAGCTGTCCAACGACGACGACTTCTCGACCGACATCACCACGGGCACGTACGTCCGCGACGGAATCATGGTGTCGATCAACGCCGACCTGCTGAAGGCCGGCGAGGACAACATCATGGACCACTTCCGGATCTCGGACATCTTCGTCCACGACCTCGACGGTCCGAGTCGCTGGCAGAAGATCCACTACGGTGCGGTGGACTTCCAGGTCTTCGGCAACAAGAGCTACAAGGACTACGTGACCGGCGGCCATTACTTCAAGGACGTCCGGATCGAGAACAACACGTTCGTCAACGTGGAGCTGCACGCGGTGCAGTTCGGGTTCAACTGGTTCAACGCGGACGGCACCGCCGCGGGTCAGTACGACGACAGCGGGAAGTTCCACGAGGGCTGGGAGCAGCTGTGGGTGCGTACCCGCGACCTGTACAGCCGTGACGTCTACATCGGCCACAACTACGCCGAGAGCATCGGCCAGGGTGCCATCCAGCTCGCCGACACCGAGCGGATGACGGTCGAGTACAACGAGGTCAACGGCTTCCTGGAGCGCTACGACGCGGTCTCCTGCGGCCTGTACCTGTGGGCGGGCGCCGACTCGACCATGCAGTACAACGAGGTGTACGGCGGCCCGGACAACGAGTACGACGGCACGCCCTGGGACATGGAGTACACCAACTTCAACGTCACGTACCAGTACAACTACTCGCACGACAACGCGGCCGGCTGGATGGCCTACATGGGCAACAGCTCGAACTCGGTGGCGCGTTACAACCTGAGCGTCAACGACAACGGCGTCCTGGTGAAGAACATGCTGTCGTCGAACTACGAGCCCTCGTACTTCGTCAACAACACCTTCGTGTACGACGGTTCCAAGCTCGACTACGTACACGACGAGACGTTCCTGAGCCGCGTGTACTTCCTCAACAACATCTTCCACAACACGTCGAAGACCGACGAGACGACCTGGTACCGGCGGACCGGAGCGCTGCGCCAGGCCGTGTTCTCCAACAACGACTACTACGAGGCGAGCGGAAAGCACTCCACCCAGGAGCCGGCCGACCCCGACGGCCTGCGCGTGGACCCGCAGTTCAAGGGCAGCGTGGACACCTACGTCACCGGTGCCGGCGTCGCGAAGATCCGTACCGCGGCGGCGCACTTCTCGCTGAGCAAGAACTCGCCCCTGATCGACGCGGGCCGCTACAACACCCACCTGGGCACCGCCGACTTCCTCGGCACCAAGCTCTACTACGGTACCGCGCCCGACATCGGCATCGCCGAGTCCCGCAAGGGCAAGCGGGTTGCCCACCCGGTCGACGACGACCCGATCGAGGAGGAGGCCGACCACCACGTCGACCTCGCCCTCGGCAAGACGGTCACCGCCAGCTCCACCCACCCGGGGGCGAACGGCACCCTCGGCGCGGAGAAGCTGACCGACGGCAACCTCAGCACCCGCTGGGCCGCCGCCGACGACGCCGCCTACCCGATCACCCTCGACGTCGACTTCGGCGCGGCGACCACCTTCGACCAGGTCTACCTGGACGAGTACACCGACTCGGGCACCAACCCCCGCGTCCAGTCCTTCGACCTGCAGCGCTGGGACGACACCACCGGCACCTGGGTCACCTTCGCGAGCCGCGACACCGGCATCGGTCACGACCTGACCGTCACCGGCTTCGGCTCGGTCACCACCTCCAAGCTGCGGGTGGCCCTCACCGGCCAGATCGCCACGGAGCAGTACACGCCGACGCTGACCGAGATCTCGGCCTACAACTCGGCGTCCTGATCCCCCGTCCGGTCCCGCGGGCATTCCGCGGGACCGGCGCCCGCCGGGTCTGAACCCGGTCTGGATGTAATCCCGGAACCATTCCTCGGCCGCTGATCGTCAGCTGGCGTTCTCGGCGGCGTAGCTCTGGAGCTTGCGCAGGGCTTGAGGCGCGGCGCTCTCGTCGACGCGGGCGACGATGACCATTTTGCTGGTGGCGACCGCGACGATTGCCTTGTCGGCGTTCTTGCCGATGACGGTGTCGTCCTGGCGCGCTGTAAGCGCGTATTCCTCGCCCTGAACCGCCAGGCGCGGAGTGGCTTCGGGGTCGCGGACCGTCTGCACGATGTCGTTGGTCTCCTGGGGCGAGGGGCGCCAGTGCGCGGCGTCGCTGGTGCCATAGAGGCTCCCGCTGGGATCAGCGAGGAACACCGCGTCCACGCCCGGGGTGCTTCGGACGATGCCTTCGCAGGACGGTTCCCAGCTCATGAACCGCTCCTTTCCGATGGGGAGCCGACGGCGGCCGGACCCGGCTCCAAGACAGCGCGCATACCGTTAGCGTGCAACCCGGGGCGGGTCCCCGCGCGGGATGCTGCTCCGGGCCGGTGACCAGCGCACGCACAAAGGAACCACCGATTCGGATCCGTCCTGTGCGACCCGGCCCGCGCGGAATCCGCGCTCCGGCAGGATAGGTGCATGCATCTCGATGTCCTGCGAATCCGTGACGACTTCCCGGCGCTGAGGGAAAAGGTGGCCCACTTCGACGGGCCGGGTGGCTCACAGGTGCCCCGCCAGGTCGCCGAGGCGATGGCCGCGGCGATGTGCTCGGGCATCTCCAACCGGGGCGCGGTGACAGCTGCCGAGCGCCGTGCCGAGCACGTCGTCAAGGAGGCGCGGCGGGCCGTGGCGGACCTTCTCGGCTGCGAGCCGCGCGGTGTCGTCTTCACCCGGTCGGCGACGCAGGCGGCGTACGACGTCTCGCGAATCCTGGCGCGGCAGTGGACAGCCGGTGACGAGGTCGTCGTCACCCGTCTGGACCACGATGCCAACATCCGGCCGTGGATCCAGGCCGCGGAATCCGCCGGTGCGGCGGTGCGGTGGGCCGCGTTCGATCCCCGGAGTGGTGAGTTGAGCGTCGACGCCCTGCGGGAACAGCTGTCCGGCCGGACCCGGCTGGTGGCGGTCACCGGGGCGTCGAACGTGCTGGGCACACGCCCCGACGTGGCGGCGATCGCCGCGGCCGTCCACGCGGTCGGAGCCCTGCTGTACGTGGACGGGGTGCACCTGACGCCGCACGCCCCGGTCGACCTGGCCACCCTGGGCGCCGACTTCTTCTCGTGCTCGCCCTACAAGTTCTTCGGCCCCCACCATGGTGTCGTGGTCGCCGATCCGGGACTGTGGGAGGAATTGCGACCGGACAAGCTGCTGCCTTCCACCGATGACGTGCCGGAACGCTTCGAGCTGGGCACTCTGCCGTACGAGATGCTCGTCGGTACCACCGCGGCCGTGGACTACATAGCTTCACTGGCGTCCTCCGCGGGCGACCGGCGCAGCCGGGTGCTGGAGTCGATGCGAGCGGTCGAGGCATACGAGCAGAAGCTGCTGGGGCGGCTGCTGGAGGGGCTGTCGGGCATCGACAGGGTGCGGCTGTACGGCGCGCCGGCACGCCGTACGCCGACGGTGTTCTTCTCCGTGGAGGGAGTGCCCGGCCGGGAGGTCTACGAGCGGCTGGCGCGGCGCGGTGTGAACGCCCCCGCGGGCAACTTCTACGCGCTGGAGGCATCGCGGCTGCTGGGGCTCAGTGACACCGGTGCGGTGCGTGCCGGGCTCGCCCCGTACGTCGACGGCGAGGACGTGCAGCGGCTGATCGACGGTGTCGCGGAGGTGGCCGAGTGAACCGCGGAGCGCTGGTCACGGGCGCGTCCCGGGGCATTGGCCGGGCCGTCGCCGCGGCGTTCGCGCGGGCCGGCGACCAGGCCGCGGCGCACTGCAACAGCTCTGCACGGGAGGCCGAACAGGTGGCTGCGTCCGACATGACCTTCTCGGTCATCGACGGCCCGGTCGGGGCGAACGCGGCGGCCCTTCTGTACGCCCCGGACAGGTGCGCGCTGACGGCGGCGCGTGGTACAGGTCACCGGGTTGGACTCGCGCCCCGGACGCGGGAAGGAGCGGACACGTGAGCGCAGCACCCATACGGTTCGGCATCGTGGGCAGTGGCTGGCGGGCCGAGTTCTTCGCCCGGCTGGCGAGGGCGCTGCCCGAACGGCTGGCGGTGGCCGGCGTGGTGACGCGCTCGGCCGATCGAGCCGCCCAGGTGGAGGCGGAGTGGGGGGTGCCCGCCTTCCGGACGGTCGATGAACTGTGCGGCACTGAACCGGAGTTCGTCATCCCGTCGGTGCCGTGGGAGGTGACGCCCCAGGTCGTACGGGAACTCGTCGAGCACGAGGTCCCGGTCCTCGCGGAGACACCGCCGGCGCCCGACGTCACCGGGCTTCGGGAGTTGTGGGATGCCGTGGGAGGCGCGACGCGCGCCGGGGGCGGCGCACTAGTCCAGGTCGCGGAGCAATACACACTGATGCCCGGCCATGCCGCTCGTATCGCCCTCGTACGAGAAGGCGTGATCGGCGAGGTCACGTCCGTCCAGGTGTCCTCGACCCACATGTATCACGCGATGTCGCTGATCCGGCACACGCTGGGTGTCGGTTGCGGGCCCGTGACGGTGACGGCCCGGGCCTTCACCGCCCCGCTCGCCGATCCGCTGTCCCCTGGCGGCTGGTCGGACGACCTCACGCCCAAGGACGCCGTCACCACTCTCGCTCTCCTGGACTTCGGCGGGGCCCGCACGGGCCTGTACGACTTCACGGACAACCAGTGGTGGAATCCGCTGCGTGCCCGCCGGATCGTGGTGCGCGGCTCGCTCGGCGAGATCGTGGACGACACGGTGGTGCGGATGGCCGATCCGCGCACGCCGGTGGAGTCCCCGCTGGTGCGTCGCCGCACCGGCACCGACCTCAACCTCGAAGGGGCGGAGGTGCACCACATCTCGTTCGACGGGCGGGTTGTGTGGCGCAACGACTATCTGGGCGCGAGCCTGTCCGAGGACGACCTCGCCGTGGTGGACCTGCTGTGCCGTACGGGCACGTGGGTCCGGGACGCCGGCCCGGAACCGTATCCGCTGGCCGAGGGCTGCCAGGACCATCTGCTGGCGCTGGCCATCGATGAGTCGGCGCTTACGGGGGCGCCGGTGACGACCGCGGTGGAGGCGTGGGCGGCCCGCTGATCCCGCCGGCCGCGCGGCCTTCTTCGTGCCCGCCCGCGGTGCTCCAGCGCCCACACGCCAAGGGCTCCCGGTCGGCAACGCCTGGGGCCGGGACGTCGTCCCGGCCCCAGGCGTTGCCGACTGCTGCGGCTGGTCGCGGTGGGTCAGTGCTGGCCGTGGCCGCCGTCGCTACGGCGGCGTTGGAGCGTGAACTTCTCGAAGACCGACAGCTCACCTGTGGGCGTGATGATGTTGTAGTAGGTGACGTGGATGCGGGTCATGTCACCGGGGTGACGGCCCGGGTCGACGGCGAACTCGGCGAAGCCGTACGGATGGTCCGCGTCGCGGACGCCGATCCAGACCGCCGTCTCCTTCTCCTTGACCGAGTTGTACTTGCCGACGTGCTCCATCTGGACGTATGCCGAGTGATGCCCGTGACCGTCGGCGTCGTCGGTGGTGAAGCTGTTGTTGGTGATGCCGGACACGCCGCCACCGCCGAGGACCATGTGCGTCGTGCCGTGCGCACTGTCGATCACGTCGAGTGCGGTCTGGCTCGGGTTGGGTGTGAGGGTGACGCTGCCGGGGACGACGCCACGCACCGCCAACGAGCGCTCGTAGTCGTGCTCGTGGCCACAGACCACCAGGTCGACGCCGTACTTGTCGAACAGCGGGCCGTACGCCGCGCGCAGCGCGACATCGGGGCCGTTCGCGGCGGTCGCCGAGCTGATCATCACCTGGTGCATGCAGACGACGATCCAGTCGATGTCCTTCGAAGCCCGTGCCGACTTGAGCTCCTTCTCCAGCCAGGCGAGCTGCCGACCGCCGGAGTAGCCCTTGATGTAGATGTCACCGCCCTCCTGCAGGGCGATGTCGTCGTTCTGCAGGGCGATCACCCTCACCCCGCCGACCGTGAAGGAGTACCAGAGGTTGTCGAGCTCGGGCTGGGTCTCGGTCGAGGGCAGCTCGAAGTAGGTCTGGTACGCGTCGAGACCGAGCTTGCCGTTGGCCAGCTCGATCTCATGGTTGCCCGCGCACGGCATCCACGGACGGAATCGCGCCGAGCGGCTGTTGTTGGTGAGGAAGTCGCGCCAGACGCGAATGCGGTCGGGCCCGGTGTTGGCGTAGCAGAGGTCACCGTTGAGGAGGTGGAACAGCGGGCCGACCTTCTCGACGCCGGTGACGATGTCGGCAGCGGCGGGCGTGGCGTTGGGCTCGAAGTCCCGGCCCGAGGCGTCGCCCGGGTTCGCTCCGGTCTTCCACGTCACACTGGGCGCACCCTGGTCGCCGAAGCTGGTGAAGGTGAACGGAGCTCGGCCGGACGGCGCCGTGTGGAAGGTGCCGGCGTCGGGGGTGGCGCCGTCGTGCTGGGCCGCGTACAGGTAGTCGGTGTCGGCCTTGAGCTTGCTGAGCAGCGCGTGATGGACCCAGACGGTCCGCCCGGAGGTGCCGTCCACGTAGGTCTTCGTCCTCGCGTGCACCGTGGAGCCGAAGCCGCCACTCAGCGTGCCGTAAACGACCCGGGGGTTCTTGACCGCCGCGTCGGTGACCCACGAGACGACCATCTGGCTGCGCGGGTCGGCGCCGAAGGTCAGGTGCAGGCCCTGGACGGGGGTGGTGGCCGAGCCGGTGGTGAGACCGGTGACCTCCGACTTCGCCGGGACCGCCTCGGCGGTTCCGGCGCCGAGGACCAGAGGACCGGCGGCTGCACCGGACACCGTCGCGCCGAACAAGCCGAGCGCGTTGCGGCGGGAGATTCTGGTTTGCTTGGGTTCTTGCGACATTCCGGGGGCCTTTCGCGTCGTCGGGTGCAGTCGCACACCGACCGGACAGCAGCGCTCCGAACCTGACAGCGGGCTGCGGCAGGTCAGCGGTGCGCGCACTCTCGGACGCTAGGAAGCACGGTCGACCGGAGCGGTGGGACAGGTATGAACGGCAGATGTCGGTCACCGCAACGGACGGCCATTCCCGGCGGTTGGGGTGCGCGGGCGCGCTCCCGTGCCGTTTGGAGTCTGCGCCTGGATGGCAGTTGGCGGAGTCACCGGCATCACGGAAGGCTGGGGGCACGCCGAAAATGTGTGGAAACTCGGGCGAGGTAGATACAGGGCAATCCGAAGCGGGCGATCGGTGGGCGCCTTGGCGCCGTACTCGACCCCGCCATGCAGGTCCTCGCCAGGGCGCCTGGAACCGCCACCGACGGCACCCTGCTACCTGTCCGAGTCCTGATCGACACCCTCACCCCGCCTCTGCCAGGTCGCAATGACCTCGTCCCTCAGGGAGCCTCCCTGCATCATGACCCGGGCAGCTCAGCACCTCTCCCGGCTTGGCCCGCCGCTGTCCGGCCGCCGATCGCTCGCGATCGGCAGGATCGCCGGTACGCCATGAGGCCGTCGGTCGAACGGGTGTGGCGTCATGGCCGTGTCGCCCTTTTGCGAACGAAGCGCAGGCCCGCCGGGGTGAACCGGCCCTGGGTGGGATCGGTTGCCGGTCCGGGGCGTTCGATCGACAGTGGCGAAAGGCAATCTCCCGCCGAAGATCCCTCTTCCCGTCGGCACTCCCGGGAACGATGTGATCTTCGGCTTGGCGGCAGTGACATCATCGTCGGTCGCGGCGGGAACGACCTCCTGTGCGGAGGGCCCGGATCCGACCGCATCACCGGCGGCGCGGGTGACGACCGCCTCGAAGGCGGCGACGACGCCGACGTCCTGACCGGAGACGACGGCAACGACGCGCTCTTCGGCGACAACGGCGCCGACGTCCTCGACGGCGGCCCGGGCACGAACACCAACAACGGCGGAACCGGACTGAATGTGTGCACCCGCCCCCGCACCAAACCCGGCTGCACCGTCTGACCTGGAACGACCTCCCACACGAGGGCGGACGAAGAACGAGCGAGTGGTCCCCGCGCCACCGGGCGAGGGGGCCCCTTCGCCCACCGCAGCAGGCCGGACCTCCCGGGTCGGATGCCGTCACGGCTCCGCGCGGCGCCGCAGTTGACGCAGCCGCGCACCGTCTCGGCTACTGCGCTTCTCGTGCGGCGCGCTGGATGAATGCCTCGACCGCGGCGCGGCACTCCAGCGTGAGGCGCTCGGATTCCGCCTCGTCCGCGGCGTGAGCAAGCGGTCGGGTGGAGTCCAGTGCGATCCGGGCGAGGTCGATGAGCTCGTCGCTTCCGGCCAGCAGCTGGACGCGGAAGAACGCCTGGCGGGCTTGGGAGCGCTGGTCGAACGCGGCGAGGCGGACCTTGACGTTGTCCGGGTCTGCGGGTGCCTCGCGGGGTCGATGCCATCGGTCGAGCTGTGCTCGCGAGAGCTGGGTGGCCGCGGCCGCGAACGCGCTGTAGGCCGAAGCCCGCTCAGCCCGCAGGTAATGCTGCCGGGCGCTGTCCTCGGCGTCCCGAGCCGACTGCCGCTGGAACCAATACGTCAATGCCACTCCGAGCAGCGTTCCCCCGACAGCGATCGCGGCTGACAAAGCCTGGTCCATGCCTCAGGACACCATGCCGGGCCCCGGCCTGCCAGAGCACCGACACCCGTCTTCGGCCGCTTCCTTCACCACCCGAGGCGCACGATGTCGGGGGAATCCTCGAGCCCGACCCGCCGCTCACCACAGGCGGGCTCCGGAGGCGAGCGGCTCCCGCCACTGCTCTGCAGACGTAGGCGCTCGTCATGAAGCCGCACGGTCCACGAGCTCGGCCGCGAGCTCGGGGTCGGGCTTGGGGATGGTGCCGAAGTCCTCGTCGGGCTGCGCCTGGAGGCGCTGGACGGCCTTGGTGATCGAGTGCGACAGCGGCAGGGACGAGGCGGGCCGACACGCCCGGTGAACGACATCGACCGTGACGACTTGGGGCACTGTCGCCGTTCGGGACGGCGACGGTCCCCACAGCCAATGCGTCAGTGCCCGATCGGTCGTCGCCTGCGTCCACGCGGCGTGCGCCAGGGGGTCCTGGCCCAGGTGCCGCAGCAGGAGAGCTTGCTCGCGCCAGTGCTGGGCGTCGCGGAGTTCGCTGTGCTGCAGATGGTGCAGGAACAGGCAGTGGGCCGCGGTGGGGGAGTCGGCTCCGGCGGCGAACTGCCACCAGAACTGCGCCGCCTCGTGCCGGTCGGCCAGATACAGCAGGCACGCGAACGCGAGCGCGCCGGTGGGCTCGATGGTGGCCCGGTCGTCGACGAGCAATGCCATGGCCGCGATCGCCTGCGGGTCCCGGACCACCTGGGAGGACAGCAGGCCCAGTTCGGTGGCGGCCTGCTCGTGCAGAGCGGCCGGTAGGCCGTCCCGCGCGTCGGCCTGGCGGGTGTACGCGCCGGATGCGGTGCGGATCCACCGTGCGCGGCTCTCCATCGACTCGGCCCTGTGCCACACCACCCGCCGCGCGATGCGGTCCAGAGCCGCTCGCTCATCGAAGTCGGCGTACTCATCGGCCAGGACTTCCGCGCCGGCCAGCACCTGGTCGATGCGATCGGTGCGATCGGTGCGCTTGTTCCCCCGGTTCATCAATCCTCCTCGTTCATCTCTTCAGCGGCCCAGTCGATCCCCAGATCCCGGGCCAGCCGTCGGCGGGCGCCCCGCACGTGGCTGCGGACCGTTCCGTAGGTGACGCCCATCAGCTCGGCCACCTGCCGCATCGGGTAGCCGAGCACGAACCGCAGCACGATCACGTCGTACTGGCGCTCCGGAAGCCGGGCGATCGCCGTGTACAGCCCGAGGCTGGACTCCAGCACGGCGAAGGTTTTACGGCTCTTGCGCCGGATCTGCTCGAACGCGGCGGTCTCCACCAACGCGGGGGCGCGGCCTTGTATCTCCAGGCGCCGGGCGACCTCTTCCTTCAGCGCCGCCCAGGCGTAGCTGTCCACGTTCGGCTGCTTCAGCACGTGCGGCCACATCGTGGCCAGCTGAACGAACACGTCCTCGACGACCTGCTCGGCTGCGGGCCGGCTGTCCAGCTGCAGGTGGGCGTACCGCAGGTAGGCCTTGTGGTGCAGGCAGTAGAACGCGGTGAAGGTGTCCGGCAGCACCGCGGTCAGATCATCGCGCACGGCCTGATCGGCCCACGGATCAGGTTGGTGGCCGCTCATCAGTCGCGCTCCAGCGGCTGCACGTCGGTACCTTCGTTCGAGGCAGCCGCCTCGCCGCGCCGGTGCTGCGCGGCCAGTTGGGCGGCGCCGACCCGCACGCCGGCGCTGAGCAGGCGCGTTCCCAGGGCGCGGATGTCTCCCGCGAAGACCCGGAGCGCTACCGCTCCGGTCACCACGTGCGCAGCCATATCGAGATCCACTGGCTGGAGTCCTTTCGTCGGCCGATGCAGCCCCCGCCCGGCACCGAGCGCTTTTGCCTTGCTCCTAGCCAAGCGAATGAGACCCGCAAGTGTGCACGCCGAACGCCACCAATTTCACCGAGCGTGCGCACGCTGTCACGCGCGCGCCCCCCTGCGCGCTTCGCGCTCCGTAGCGCATCCCCTGCGACCTCAGCGCCCCTCCGTCCTACTTGAGCGCGGGTTCTTCGGTGCGGCGGTAGGTGTGGGCGCCGAAGTGGTCGCGCTGGGCCTGGATCAACGCTGCGGGGAGCCGGGGTGTGCGCAGGGTGTCGCAGTGGGCGAGGGCGGCGGCGAAGGCGGGTGCGGGGACGCCGTCGCGGGTGGCGTGGGCCACGACCAGGTGCCAGGGGAGTTGGGCGTCGCCGATTTCCCTGGCGGCGTAGGAGATGACCTTGGAGGCGTACAGGGCCTGTTCGCCCTGGTCGGTGAGGCGGGCGGCGTCGCGTACGCCGAGGACGGTCGGCGCCGGGCCGGACAGGGTGGCGCCGATGGCGCGCAGTGCGGTGTGTCCGGACCAGGAGCGGGCGAAGACGGCCTCGGCGATGCCGGGCAGAAGGTGGATCAGCTGGGTGGGGGTGCGGTGGTGTGGCGGGGGACGA
>NZ_JARAVK010000510.1:0-2301 GCF_033792765.1 Streptomyces sp. PA03-6a
GCCCCCGGCCCCGCCCAAGTCCTCCGGCGGAAGCGGCGGGACGGGCGACCAGCCCCAGCAACAGCAACCCCCCACCCAGCCCAAGTCCCCCGTCAAACCCAGCTGAGGCATCGGCGCATCGAGGACCGACGAGCTCGCGGAAGCAGGGACGTGAACGCCGTCGACCGGCTCGACGCATGACCGATGCCCCTCGTACGGCGATGTGCGGACGACCCAGCCCGGGACGTTCTCGGTCGCGGTGTGACAGAAGGGGTAATACGCTCACAAAGTGAGGCCGTACCGGAGCCGGGAACCGTCGCACGGAGGCGTTCGCACCTCGCACACCCTGCGTACCGCGTATGCCGTGATCGGCGCGCTGGCAATGCTCTGCTGGCTGGTTCTGCCCGCCGCAGGCGCCCGCGCCGACGATCCGATCGTGCTGTCGCGGACCGGCCAGATCACGGACAGGGTGGACGCGCTCGGCGACCGCAAGGGCGCCGTCGGAACGGCACTGAGGAATCTCGACGACGTGCACCGCGTGCAGCTCTACGTCGCCTACGTACGTGACTTCTCCGGCCGCTCAGCCCAGAACTGGGCCGACGCGACCGCCGAGCGCAACGGCCTCGGCCTGAACGACGTACTGCTGGCCGTCGCCACGCACGACCGGCAGTACGCGTATTCCGTGGACCGGGACTCGCAGCTGACCGACGCCCAGTTGCAAGACGTCGCGCAGACCGCGGTCGAACCGGCGCTGCGGCAGAACGACTGGGCAGGGGCGGCCATCGGCGCGGCGGACGGCATCGGCGCGGTCCTCGCGGGCATGCCCGTGCCCACCCCGGCGATCACCCCGGGCGAGGCCGACCCCGGTGGCGCCGGCAGCCACAGGGGTGCGGGTGATCTCTTTCTGCCGGTCGTGGTGATCGCAGCCGCGCTCGCCTTCGCCTGGTACGTGTACGCCCGGCGCAGGAAGCGCTCCGGGCCCCGTACCACCCAGGGCTGGGGGTCCCCCGGCCCGAGCGGAACCGAGAGCGTGCCCCTGCCCCTGCCCGAACTCGACCAGCGGGCCAGGGAGCTGCTCGTCGACACGGACGACGCGGTGCGCACCAGCACCGAGGAACTCGGATTCGCCACCGCCCAGTTCGGCGAAGAGGCGGCCGCGCCCTACAGTGAGGCGCTCGGGTATGCGCAGTCGCAGCTCACGGTGGCCTTCCGGCTGCGGCAGCAGCTCGACGACGCGATGCCCGAGGACGACGCGGCCAAGCGCCGCATGCTGGACGAGATCATCGCGCGGTGCACCGAGGCCAATCGCCGGCTCGACGCGGAGGCCGAGGGCTTCGACCGGCTGCGCGCGCTGGAGCAGAACGCGCCCCAGGCATTGGAGCACGCCGAGGCGGAGCTGCGGGACATCACCGGCCGCACCGACACCGCGCAGGCCACGCTCACCACGCTCGGCACGCGGTACGCAACCACCGCGGTCCAGCCCGTCACGGGCCACGTCGAGCAGGCCAGGGACCGGCTGGTGTTCGCCGCGACCCAGCTCGGCCAGGCCCGCGAGGCCGTCGCGGCGGGCGCGGGCGGCACGGCCGCGGTGCATCTGCGGGCCGCCGAGGGCGCCATCGACCAGGCGGGCACGTTCGTGGACGCCGTCGGCCGACTGGCCCAGGAGCTCGCGGAGGCGGCGGGCAAGCTGCCCGGCGCGCTGACGGAGACCGAGACCGACCTCGCGGAGGCGCGGGGCATGCTCGACGGCACGCCCGAGGGCATCTCCACAGCCGACCTGCACGGCCGGATCGCCCGCGCCGAATCGGTCGTCGGCGAGGTGCGGACGCACATCGCCGCGGGACCGTACGACCCGATCGACGTACTGCGCCGCGTGGAGGAGGCCGACGCGGCCCTCGAGGAGGCCCTCACGGGAGCGCGCGCACACGAGGCCGGCAACCGCAGGGCCCGCTCCCTGCTCGACCAGGCCCTGCTCACCGCGCGCAGCGCCGTGGGCGCCGCTTCGGACTTCATCACGACCCACCGTGCGGCGGTGGGCAGCGAGGCCAGGACGCGTCTCGCCGAGGCACAGCGGCACCTCGAACTGGCGCAGGACTCCGATCCCACCGCCGCGCTCGCCGAGGCCCAGCGGGCGGATGCGCTGGCCCGCGCGGCGCAGCAGCAGGCCGAGGGGGACGTGCGCATGTACGGCAGTCCGTACGGCGATGCCATGGGCGGCCGCCGCGGGGGCAGCGGCATGGGCGGTGCGGTGCTCGGCGGCATCCTGCTCGGGGAGATCTTCGGCGGCATGGGCCGCGGGGCCGGCGGGGGCATGTTCGGCGG
>NZ_JARAVK010000511.1:0-2277 GCF_033792765.1 Streptomyces sp. PA03-6a
TTCGTGCGACACGAGGCTGCTTGAGCTGAGTGAACTCACCGAGAGGAGGTTCCGTTGAGGAAGGTGTAGTTCCGGGCCAGTGTTCAGGGCCTGTCCCCGCTCCGGCGTGCGTTCCTGGTAACGGGAGGGTGTGAAGCCCGGGGGAAAAGCCCAAGGGCTCCTGTTCCATCCGGGAGTTACAGGCAAGGGGAATGAGTGGACGGGTGAATGCGAATAAACCCTTGGCTATGCCTCGTAACTTCGACCCCCGCCGATGGGATGTTCCAGCGGGGTACAGGACTGGTCGCTGAGAAGCGGCAGGCGCCGGCTGGAGAGAAGCAGTCAGCCGGGAGAACACCGCCGTCCCGGGGTAGAGAGGGCACCCACCCCGCTCGCATCTCGCTCATGCAGAACGTGGAAACCCCGCAGGGGTCCCGTTGCCATCACGCAACGGGTAGGCCGACCGCAAGGAAAGCTCAAATCCCCGGCGGGAACAGGATGACCCAAGAAGCGAACGCCGGTAGCCGAAAGGAAACAGGAAACCGGGGCACAACAGCTGGTCACTCCGCCAGCAGTCCCGCATAACTGGCCGGACAGGGTCCAGGTGACCCGGCCCGAAAGGGTGCTGACGTGGGTCAGGTGAGCCTGCTGAGAGGACGATGACAAGGACGATGGAACTGAAGGGCACGTTAGACGCCACGCCGCCGAGGGGCGACGGGGTGAACGGACCGGAAGACGAACTACTCGACTGGCATGCGATCGACTGGGATGCCGCCGAGGGGAACGTACGTCGTCTACGCCAGCGCATCTTCGCGGCGTCGCAGGCAGGGGACCTGAAGAGGGTCCGCAACTTGCAGAAACTGATGCTCCGCAGCCGCAGTAACACGCTGGTCAGCGTGCGACGGGTGACGGAGATCAACGCTGGCCGCCGGACGGCGGGCATCGACGGCAGAGTCGTGCTCACGAACCCGGGAAAGGCCGAATTGGCCAGCTGGGTTCAGCACAGCTCAGCTCCGTGGAATCCCAAGCCCGCCCGACGGGTCTACATTCCGAAGAGTAACGGAAAGCGGCGCCCCCTCGGGATTCCCGTCATCATTGACAGAGTCCTGCAAGCCAAGGCAGTCAATGCGCTGGAGCCCGAATGGGAAGCCCGGTTCGAGTCGAAGTCCTATGGGTTCAGACCGGGCAGGGGATGTCAGGATGCGATCCAGGCGATATTCGCGGTCGCGCACGGGAAGACCCCGAAGCGGAAGTGGGTACTGGACGCGGACTTGGCAGCGGCATTCGACCGCATCGATCACGTTCATCTCATTGAGATGCTGGGAACCTTTCCTGCAACTGGAATGGTCACCCGATGGCTGAAAGCCGGAGTCATCGAGAAGGAGTTTTTCACCGCCACCGAGGAAGGAACACCTCAAGGCGGCGTGATCAGTCCCCTCCTGCTCAACATTGCTCTCCATGGAATGGAAGAGGCTGCCGGAGTCCGTTATTTCACCGGCGGATCACACGCCGGTGAAACAAGGCCGGGCTCGCCGGTGCTGATCAGATATGCTGACGACCTTCTTGTCTTCGCTCACTCCAGAGTCGAGGCCGAGCAGATCCAGGCGCAACTGGCCACCTGGTTGAAACCCAGAGGTCTGGTCTTTAACGAGGACAAGACGAGCATCGTCCACCTCAACGAGGGCTGTGATTTCCTGGGCTTCAACATCCGCCGTTACCGCGGCGGGACGGTGCTGCTGATCAAACCCAGCACGGCAGCCGTGCGACGCATCCGGAAACGGCTGGCCGCCGAAGTCAAGGCCCTGCGAGGGGCCAACGCCGAAGCGGTGATCCACAAGCTCAACCCGATCATCCGGGGATGGGCGGCCTATTACCGGAGCGCGGTGTCCAGCCGCATCTTCCATGCCCTGGATGCCTACGTGTGGAAGCTCATCTACAAGTGGGCAACCCACACACACCCGAACAAGCCGAAGCACTGGGTCATCGCCCGCTACTTCGGCATGTTCAACAAGGCCCGGCGAGACCGGTGGGTCTTCGGCGACCGCGACAGTGGCCGCTACCTCGCCAAGTTCTCCTGGACCAAGATCGTCCGGCACCAGATGGTCAAGGGCACGTCGTCCGTCGACGACCCAGCCCTTGCCGACTACTGGGCCGAACGACGTCGCAAACACAAGCCAGCACCTGCATACGCCCGCGAGCCATCAGGGCTTGCTTGAGCCGTGTGCTCGGACAACGGGCCCGCACGGTTCTGAGGGGGGACCGCCGCAGCAATGTGGCGGTCCTACCCGACCAGGCCGC
>NZ_JARAVK010000512.1:0-2268 GCF_033792765.1 Streptomyces sp. PA03-6a
GTGCTGCTGGTGCAGGTGGTGGTGGGGCCCGTTGAATCCGGCGGGTTGCGTCCGGTGGAGGTCTTTGCTCGGCCCGATGTGCCGGGTTCGGAGTGGGTCTCACACGCCGCCGGGCTCATATACGCCGATTCGGTCGGTGTAGCAGCGGAACTCGGTGGCGGGGTGTGGCCTCCGGCAGGTGCCCAGCCCCTAGAGCTAGACGGGTTCTATGAGCAGCTGGCGTCGCGGGGCTACGAGTACGGGGCGTTGTTCCGGGCGGTGCGGGCGGTCTGGCGTGACGGGGACGAGGTCTTTGCCGAGCTGGTGCTCGATAGTTCCCTGGAGACGACGGGGTTCGTGATCCATCCCGTCCTCCTTGACGCTGCCCTCCACACGGTCGGACTGTCCGATGCTGAAACCGCCGACGATGGGTCTGTGCATCTGCCGTTCGCCTGGCAAGGAGCATCCGTGCATGCAGCGAGTGCGGGTCAGGTGCGGGTGCGGATCTCCCCGACTGCGACCGGCGACGGTGTGCGGCTGGTGATGACGGACGCCGCCGGCCTGCCGGTTCTCACTCTGGAGTCGCTGAAAACGCGTCCGGTACCGCTTGCAGAGCTGGAGACCTTGTCAGCCGCCGCAGGCCACACCACCGCAGGACCCCGCTCCTACACCCTCCAATGGGAAAAGACCGTCCTTAGATCTGCTGCGGGTCTCAGCCGCGATCGAGTCGCAGAGATCGACGGTGTCACAGGGCTGGTGCCTTTGCTGAACGAGCCGGACGATCTACCGTCGTGGGTTGTTTTGCAGGTTCCGGGTGCCACTGCGGATGCTCCTGTGGTCGACGGTGGCCGGGTGAGGCAGGCGATCACTTTGGTCCTGGAGGCCGTTCAGGCTTTCCTGACCGATCCCTTGTGGGAGGGGTCCCGACTGGTCGTGGCCACCACCGGCGCGGTCACGGTCACCGAGACCGAACGCGGCGCACTCGACCCAGCCGCCGCCGCCGTTTGGGGGCTGATCCGCAGCGCCCAGAACGAACACCCCGAACGCATCCTCCTCCTCGACCACGACACCGCCAGCGACATCCACGCCGGCCTGTGCACGTCACTGGCCGAACGGGACGAGTGGCAAGCCGCGATCCGCGCGGCACAAGTACTACTTCCACGATTGGCCCCAGCCGCTTCTCCCTCCCCCTCGTCGGGCGAGGTCATAACTGCCGGGTGGGATCCGCAGGGGACGGTCTTGATCACCGGCGGTACCGGAGTCCTCGGCGCACTGATCGCCGAGCACCTGGCGGCAACTGGCCGAACGCAGAATCTGCTGCTGGTCTCCCGTCAGGGCCCAGCAGCTCCCGGTGCCTTCGAACTCGCCGATCGTCTCCGCAACCACGGCGCCCAGGTCGAGATCGCCGCCTGCGATCTGACCGACCGTCAGCAGGCGGCCGCACTCATCACAGCAGTCCCACAGAACGCGCCCTTGACCGCCATTGTCCACACCGCCGGTGTCCTGGACGACGCCGTAATCACCGCGCTGGATCCCGAGCGCCTCAAGACAGTTCTCGCACCAAAGGTCGACGCGCTCGTCCACCTCGACGATCTCACCCGCGAGACCAGTCTCGCGGGCTTCATCACGTTCACCTCCATCGCTGGCGTCACCGGCAGTCCCGGCCAAGCCAACTACGCCGCAGCCAACGCCGCCGCAGACGCCATCACCCAGCGCCGCCACCACGCCGGCCTGCCAGCAACAGCACTGGCCTGGGGGCTGTGGGCGCCCACCAGCGGCATGACCGCCCAGCTCACTCCCACCGACCATGCCCGCATCTCCCGATCCGGCATCCTGCCCCTCAGCGCCGACGACGGCATCCGCCTCTTCGACCAGGCGCTTAACACCACCAACCCCCACCTCATCCCCGCAGCCATCGACCGCACCGCACTACGCAGTCAGGCCACCTACAAACACCCTTCCCCTCTCCTGCGCAACCTCGTCGGCACACCCCGTCGATCCCACGCCACAACCCCCACCCCAGCCGCCACAACCCTTGTCAACCAGCTCGCCGAACTAGACCCCCAACAGCGACGCACTCAGCTGACCAATTTCATCTGTCACCACGTCGCAGCCGTCCTCGACATTAACGACTCCACCAGCCTCACCCCGACACGCGCCTTCCGCGAAATCGGCTTCGACTCCCTCACCGCCGTCGAACTCCGCAACCGCCTTAGCACCACCACCGGTATCAAACTCCCCGCCACCGTCGTCTTCGACTACCCCACCCCCCACGACCTCTCACTATTC
>NZ_JARAVK010000513.1:0-2236 GCF_033792765.1 Streptomyces sp. PA03-6a
ACCCTGACCGCCACCGCGCCGGTGCCCACCGCCCGGCCCCCGGCAGCCCAGGCGCCCCCGCGGCGACTGCTCGCCCGGCTGTCGCCGTACGCCTACATCGCGCCGTTCTTCGCGCTCTTCGCCGCGTTCGGGCTGTTCCCGCTGCTCTACACCGCGTACGTCTCCCTCTACCGCGTCGAGCTCCAGACCCCGGGCACGATGGAATGGCGGGGCCTGGACAACTACACCGCGCTCCTGCGCGACGACTTCTTCTGGACCGCGCTGCGCAACACCTTCACCATCGGGGTCGTCTCCACCGTGCCGCAGCTGCTCATGGCGCTCGGCCTCGCCCACCTGCTCAACTACAAGCTGCGGGGCCGGACCTTCTTCCGGGTCACGATGCTCCTGCCGTACGCCACGTCCGTGGCCGCCGCGACCCTGGTCTTCGCCCAGCTCTTCGGCCGCGACTTCGGCCTGGTCAACTGGCTGCTCGGACTGGCCGGCATCGGACCCGTCGACTGGCAGTCCGGGACCGTCGCCTCGCAGATCGCGGTGTCCACGATCGTCACCTGGCGGTGGACCGGGTACAACGCGCTCATCTACCTCGCCGGGATGCAGTCCATCCCCGGGGACCTGTACGAGGCCGCCGAACTCGACGGCGCCTCGCGGTGGCGGCAGTTCCTCCACGTCACCCTGCCCGGCCTGCGGCCCACGATCCTCTTCACGATCGTGGTCTCCACGATCGGCGCCACCCAGCTCTTCGGCGAGCCGCTGCTGTTCGAGGGGAGCATCTCGGGCGGCATCTCCCACCAGTACCAGACCCTCGGGCTCTACATGTACGAGCAGGGCTGGGGCTACTTCCACCTGGGCCGAGCCGCCGCCATCGCCTGGGTGATGTTCGTCCTCATCGTCCTGCTCGTGCTGCTCAACACCGCACTGGCACGGCGCCGTTCACGGAAGGGGACCCGTCGATGAGCGCGCTCCTCACACGGCCGCGGCCCGGCCGCGACGCCGGGACCGCACGCCCCCTGCCCCGCCTGCGGTCCGCCCGGGCGGGCCGGCAGCACCACGGCGGCCGTCTCGCCTACGCCCTCCTGATCGTCGCGGCGGCGATCTCCGCCTTCCCCTTCTACTGGACGATCGTCGCCGCGACCCGGTCCAACGCGGAGCTGGCCGCGAGCCCGCCGTCGCTGCTGCCCGGCGGCAACCTCGTTCACAACTTCCGGCAGGTGCTGGAGCAGGCCGACATCGGCAAGGCCCTGCTCAACTCCCTGATCGTCTCCGGGTCGGTGACGGTCGGCACCGTCCTGTGCTCCACGCTCGCCGGGTTCGCCTTCGCGAAACTGCGCTTCCGGGGCCGCAACGCGCTGCTCACCCTGACGGTCGGGACGATGATGATCCCGCCCCAGCTGGGCGTCATCCCGCTCTTCATGCTCATCGCGGAGCTGCACTGGGTGAACCAGCTCCAGTCCGTCATCCTCCCGGGGCTCGTCTCGGCCTTCGGGGTCTTCTTCATGCGGCAGTACCTCGCGCAGTCGCTGCCGGACGAGCTGATCGAGGCCGGCCGCGTCGACGGCGCCTCGACGGCGCGGATCTTCTGGAGCATCGTCGTGCCCATTGCCCGGCCGGGGATGGCGGTGCTGGGGATGCTCACGTTCATGGCGTCCTGGAACGACTTCTTCTGGCCGATCATCGCGCTCACGTCGCAGGAGCCCACGGTGCAGGTCGCCTTGCGGCAGCTGGGCGGGGGGTACGTGCACGACCAGTCGGTGATCATGGCGGGCACGCTGCTGGGGACGGTGCCGGTGCTGGTGGTTTTCGGGGTGCTGGGGCGGCAGATCGTGGGCGGGATCATGCAGGGGGCGGTGAAGGGTTAACGGGGCCTCGTCTGCGGCGCCGTTGTGGTTGCGGTTGGGGGTTTCCCCGCCGCACTCCCGGTTGCCCGGCGCGGTCAGTGACCGCCCCGCTGCGTTCGTTGTGGGTCGGTGCCGCGCCGGGGTACGCCCCCAGCCTTCGGCCGGGGGGACCCCCACCTCGGCGCTCGCGGCGCTGCCCCACATCATCCGGCGCCGCGCTCACCGCTCGTCGCCTGTCGGGCCCCCCATCACACCCCCTTCGGTCGTGTGGGCGACTACTGACTTTTGAGTGGTGATGTCGTGGGGGCTGACGGAGCTTGATCGTCGCGGTATGCCGGTTGCATGAGGTATCCGCAGGGTGGTGGGCTGACGCCTGAACGGCAGGCGTTTCGCGAGCGGAT
>NZ_JARAVK010000514.1:0-2187 GCF_033792765.1 Streptomyces sp. PA03-6a
GTCCCGTACCACCCCGCCGAACTCCCAAGGAAGGGTGACTGGTGGAAAGCCTCCTGCGCATCGACGGACTCGAGGTCTCCTTCGGAGGCCTGTCCGCGCTCGATGCGGTGTCCCTGTCGGTCCGGCCGGGCGAAGTGCTCGGCGTCATCGGGCCCAACGGGGCCGGAAAGACGACCCTGTTCAACGCGGTGTGCGGCTTCGTACGCCCGGCCGCCGGGACGCTGCACTGGCAGGACCGGGCACTGCCCTGGCCGCGGCCGCACCAGCTGGCCCGGCTCGGCATCGCCAGGACCCTGCAGGGTCTCGGGCTGTTCCCCCGGCTGACCGTGCTGGAGAACGTCATGGTCGGGGCGACCCGGCACGCGCGGGCGGGCTTCACCTCCGCCCTGCTGGGCCTGCCCCGCTCGGACCGCGACGAGCGCTTGCTGCGTCACCGTTCGCTGGCCGTCCTGCGCGAGCTCGGCGCGGAGGACGCCGCCGGCCGGCTCCCCGGCGAACTCCCCTACGGAGTGCAGAAGCAGGTGGCGCTCGCCCGGGCGCTGGCAGGTGAGCCGCGGCTGCTGCTGCTCGACGAACCGGCCTCGGGGCTGTCCGAGGACGGCATGCGCGACCTGGGCGAGGTCATCTCGGGGCTGCGCGAACGGATGTCGGTCATCCTCGTCGAGCACCACATGGACCTGGTCATGCGGGTCTGCGACCGGGTCCTGGTCCTCGACTTCGGCAAGGTCATCGCCTACGGCACCCCGGACGAGGTGCGCGACGACCCGCTGGTGACCGAGGCGTACCTCGGCGACGAGGTCACCGAGGGGACACCGGCGCCGGCCGACACCGCGGCACCGGCGGCGCCCGGTGCACGAGAGGAGTCCTCCCGTGCTTGAGGTCCGCGAACTCTCCGTCTCCTACGGCATGGTGCGGGCCCTGGACGAGGTGTCCCTCACCGTGGACCAGGGCAGCATCACCGCCGTACTCGGGGCCAACGGCGCCGGCAAGACCACGCTGCTGCGTACCGTCAACGGGCTCGTCCGGCCCCGCTCCGGCAGCGTCCTGCTCGACGGCACCGACATCACCCGGCTGCCCGTCGAGGAGGTCGTACGGCTGGGCCTGGCCCATGTGCCGGAGGGCCGCGGGGTCATCACCGAGCTGACCGTCCACGACAACCTCCGGCTGGGCGTCCTGTGGCGGAACCGGCGCGAGCGCAGGGCGCTGCAGTCCACCGGTCTGGAGGAGGTCTACGCCCTCTTCCCCGCGCTGGCCGAGCGGCGCGCACGGCTCGCGGAGACGCTCTCCGGCGGCGAACGGCAGATGCTCGCCATCGGCAGGGCGCTGATGACCCGGCCGCGGCTGCTGCTGCTCGACGAGCCGTCGCTGGGGCTCGCTCCCCGGGTCACCGCGCAGATCCTCGCGGTCCTGCGGGAGTTGCGGGAGCGGCAGGGGCTCACCGTGCTCCTGGTGGAGCAGAACGCGCGCAGCGCCCTGTCCGTCGCGGACCACGGCGTCGTGCTGAACCTGGGGCGGGTGGTCGCGTCCGACGCGGCCGCGAGCCTCGCCACCGCGGACGACCTCCGCCACGCCTATCTGGGGTTCTGAATGTACTTCATCAATCTGACACTGGGCGGGGTGAGCAGCGGCATCGTCTATGCCGCGGTCGCGCTGGCCCTGGTGCTCATCTGGCGGGCGACCCGGATCGTCAACTTCGCCCAGGGCGGCATGCTGATGATCACGACCTTCGTCGCCCTCGGCGTGATCAACGCGACCGGTTCGTACTGGCTCGGGCTGCTGGCCGCCCTCGTCTCGGGGTTCGTCCTGGGGGCGGTCGTGGAGCGGGTGCTGGTCCGCCCGGTCGAGAACGGGCCGCCGATGAACGCGGTGATCGTCACCCTCGGACTGCTGCTGTTCCTGCAGGCGGTGGCCGGGATGGTGTGGGGCGGCTCGCCGCGCTCCTTCCCGCCGCTGCTCGGCATCAAGGGCTTCACGGTGGGCGGCGCGAGGCTGCTGCTGTCGCCCTCGGACCTGTTCGTCATCGGGGCCGTGCTCGTGGTGATGGCGCTGCTCGTGCTGCTCTTCAGGGTCACCCCGGTGGGGCTGCGGATGCGGGCGGCGGCGTTCTCCCCCGAGGTGGCCCGGATGTTCGGGGTGCGGGTCGGGCGGTGTCTCTAAAAAAAAATTAACCAAGAAAGAAAAAGGAGG
>NZ_JARAVK010000515.1:0-2180 GCF_033792765.1 Streptomyces sp. PA03-6a
ATGCGCACTGCGGGCGGGGGCCGATGACCCGTTCGGTGGTCGAGGTCCGGCCGGTCCCCGGCGCGGCACCCGGCGGTCAGCGGGTACGGGCGGGCGGGGGCAGTTCCCCCGAGCCACGGGGGACGAGCCGGGTCTCGACCAGGAGGGTGCGGGCCCGGGTGCGGTCGCCCTCAAGGCGTTCGAGGGCGGTGGAGCCCGCCAACTCGCCCATGGTGACCGGATTCTGGGCCACGACGGTGAGGGCGGGTTCGAGGATGGCGGCCATGGGGACGTCGTCGAAGGCGACCACCGCGACGTCCTTGCGGCCGCTGCGGGAGAGCTCGGTCATGACCCCGATCGTCATGACGTTGTTGCCCGACAGCAGCGCGGTGGGCGGGTCGGGCAGGGCGAGCAGCCGGGCCGTCGCCTCGGCGGCGCCGGCCGGGTCGTGCGCGTCGGCGACGAGGGCGCGGTCGTGGGGCAGCCCGGCCTCGGCGAGCGCGGCGCGGTAGCCGGCGAGCCTCTCACGGCGGGTGTACAGCCGGGCCGGGAGGTCGCCTATGAACCCGATCCTGCGGTGTCCGCCGGCGATCAGGTGGGCGACGCCCTCCTGCGTGCCGGCCCGGTTGGAGCTGACCACGGTGTCGGCGGTCAGGCCGTTGCCGGGCCGGTCGAGGAAGACCACCGGCAGTCCGGCGGCCCGGTGGGACTTCAGGTGGGCGTGGTCGGCGCCCACCGCGGGCGCGACCATGAGCACGCTGACCCGGCGGGCCAGGAAGGTGCCGATCAGCGCGTGCTCCCGCTCCGGGTCGTCGTCCGACGAACCCATCAGCAGGGTCAGTCCGTGCCCGTGCACGGCGTCCTCGATGCCGCCGGCGACGGCGCCGAAGAACGGGTTGCCCAGGTCCGGCACCACCAGACCCACGGTGGTGTCGGGGCCGCCCACCCGCATGCTCCTGGCCATGAGGTTGGGCTGGAAGCCGAGCTTCGCCACGGCCTCCAGCACCCGCCTCCTGGTCTCCGCGGAGCTGGGACCGTCCTCGTTCAGCACCCGGGAGACCGTCTTGGCACTGACACCCACCTCGCGGGCCACGTCGGCGAGGGTCGGTCTGCGGGTCGCTGTCATGGACCACCTTTTCTCCGGATGTCGGCCCCGCGGATGCCGGGGCCCGTCGGTCAGCTCCCCCCGACCCCTGCGGCCGAGGCTGCGTCACTGTCCGCCACGACCGTACCGCCGTCCGGTCGCACGCCGAGCGCGCCGGTCATGATGGCCACCACCTCGGCCATCGAGTAGTCCGACGGCTTGATGACGGCCTCCCGCCTGCCCAGCCGGTGGACGTGGACGCGGTCGGCAATCTCGAAGACGTGGGGCATGTTGTGGCTGATGAGGATCACCGGGATGCCCTTGTCCCGTACCCGGCGGATGAGGTCGAGGACCTGTCCTGACTCCTTGACGCCGAGGGCGGCGGTCGGCTCGTCCATCACCACGACGCTGCGCGCCCAGGCGGCCGCGCGGGCCACGGCGACGGCCTGGCGCTGGCCGCCGGAGAGCGTCTCCACCGGCTGCGTGATCGAGCCGACGCCGACCTTGAGCGCGGCCATGTGGTCGGCGGCCTGACGGCGCATCGCCTTCTTGTCCAGCAGGCGGAGCACCGAGCCCAGCACGCCGGGGCGGCGGATCTCGCGGCCCAGGAACATGTTGGACGCGATGTCCATGGACGCCGCGACGGCGAGGTCCTGGTACACCGTCTCGATGCCGTGCGCCCGCGCGTCCTGCGGCCCGGCGAACCTGATGGGTCTGCCGTGCAGCCGGATCTCGCCGGCGTCGGGGACGAGTGCGCCGGTGAGCGCCTTGATCAGGCTGGTCTTGCCGGCACCGTTGTCGCCGATGACGGCCAGCACCTCGCCGGGCATGAGGTCGAAGTCAGCGTGGTCGATGGCGGTGACGTGTCCGTAGCGCTTGACCAGCCCGCGCGCGCTGAGCACGGGTCCGGGCCCGGTGGCGGGCGCCGGGCCCGGACTCCTCCGCAGCGCGCGCGGGCTGGCCCAGCGCTACGGCCGCCGCACCGCCAGCGACGACGCTGACTTCGAACTCATGCCCGGTGCGGTGCTGGCCGAAACAGGCGACAACGGTGCCGGCCAGACTAGCGCGATCAAGGCGCTCACCGACGCAACCGTCCCTAACGACGGAGAAAACAGGA
>NZ_JARAVK010000516.1:0-2176 GCF_033792765.1 Streptomyces sp. PA03-6a
CGGTCGTGGCTGGTGTTGTGACGCCCCGGGGACAGCCAGAGCAATCTAGTGTCCCCTTGAACGCCGCCCCAAGGCAGAATGAGCGCATGGCGACTTGAAGAGCACGGGCCGGACGGAAGTCCTGGCGCAAGAGGGGAAACGGCTGGTCCGTCGGCGACGGTGGCCGCTGGATCTGCGTTGTGTGCCACGAGCCTGTCCGTTCCTACCAGTACCGCTTCCATCCGCCCGAGTCCTCCAGCTTCGAGCGCTGCATCGGGTTTGCCTGGTGCTCGGGGTGCCGGATCTACTCGGGCAACATGGTCTACGTTCCTCGCAAGCGGGTTCTGGTCGACGCCCTTGCCTCGCTACCTGCCGATGACCGCGACCAATTGCTCCGCAAGGAGCCCGCACTGATCGACTATCTCGACAGCCAAGGCCTCGGCCAGCACTGACCCGAGCCTCATGCCGAGCCGCCGTGCTCGGCGCCATCACCGGCCAGCCCCGACGCGTGAGCCGCCACGCCACCACGACCAGCGGTCTCATCCTGCGTGGAGGACTCGCTTCCGAAGGAGATCGAAGCTGGCTCGGCCGAACATCTGGCGCTTGATCATCTTGATCTTGTTGTTGTGGCCCTCGACCGCGCCCGAGCTGTAGCTCAGGCTGAGGCCGGCGACGACGGCATCGAGGTCCTGCAGGAGGCCGGTGGCGAAGCTTCGAAGGGCTGGGACCTGGTCCTGCTGGACCCGCGTGATCCACTCCTTGAGCTCCCCGCCGCGGCGGTCGTTCATCAGCTCGGCGAAGGCCCTGACGTGCTCGGCGGTAGTGGCGAGCGCCGGGACGCGAGCCAGGATCTCCTTGAGCCGTTGGGTGGTTTCGGTGGACATGCGGTCGGGATGGCGGGTGATCCAGCTGGTCACGTCGCGCACGGACGGCTTGCGGCGGGGCGGGTCCTGGTGCGGGAACGTCTCCCTCAACCGGCGCACGTAGACGCGGACGATCTGCTCCTGGCCAGGGAATCCTCGCTGCCGGATCTCCTCGAACAGGCGCCGAGCGATGGTATGGCCCTCGGTGAACCGCTGGTGGAGGTAGGGCTTGTAGGGGTCGAGAACGCTGGTGCGTCCGGTCCAGCGGCCGACCAGCAGCTCATCCGGGTCGTTCGCGTCGGCCAGTCGGCGAACTGTGTTGCGGGCCATGCCCAGCCGTCGGCCGATGGCGCGCAGGCTGAATCCGTCCTCCACGAGCGCGTGGACGGCGGCGTGTTGTTCGCGGACCCGGTCGGACAGCCGGCCGGTCCGGCGAGGCTCGGAGCTGACGGCCGCCAAGCCGACAGCCGGAGCCGGCTCGGCCGGAGGGGCCGGTTCGGGCAGCAGAGCACGGTGCTGCAGCACGGTCTTCTCCACCGCATCGGCGAGGTTCTGCCACAGGTGGAACCGGTCGGCAACGTGGATTGCGTCCGGGGCGCCGAGCCGGACGGCTTCGGCATAGGAGGCTGACCGGTCGCGGCAGACGACCTTCACCCCTGGGTGGTCGGCCAGCCAGGACCGGACGGTCTCGACCGTGCGGTCGGGCAGCAGATCGACTGCGCGACTGGTCTCGATGTCGACCAGGATCGTCGCGTAGACGTGGCCCTTGCGCAGGGCGAACTCGTCGACGCCCAGAACGCGCGGCACCGCGTGCGCCGGATCCGGCAGGGCGCGTATCAGCCGCAGGAGCGTGGAACGGCTCACCGGGACCGCGAAGGTCTCAGCCAGGCGAGAGCCGGCCCGGCCCGCCAGGGCAAGGGCGAGCTGCTGCAGCGCGGTCTGCAGGCCCTGGCTCCGCCGCCCGTGACGGAAGGCCAGCCCCGTTGCCTGCTCGACGAACGTAGCTCGGGGGCACGCTCGTTCACGGCAGCGGAACCGGCGGACCCGTAACTCGACTACCACCCGACGCCCGCCCGCCGCACTGTCGTCCAACCGCCGCACGTAGCTGCTGTGCACCCGGGCCGAGACGGTTCCACACGACGGACAGCCTGCCTCGTCGCCGGTCGTGGCGGCGTGGACGGTCACGCGGTCGGCGCGGATGGTCAGGGTGTTGACCGCGACGTCGCAGGTCCGGTGAAGCCAGAGGTCTTGGAGGAGATCGTCAGCCACGACCGTTCATGATCGCGGTTCCGGTGACGCTCCGTGGCTCCAGCACGGAAAGTGATCCAGAACCA
>NZ_JARAVK010000517.1:0-2176 GCF_033792765.1 Streptomyces sp. PA03-6a
GGCGGCACGGGCGGCACGGTGGCCCGGCGTGCTGGGGCGGTCATGGCGGTCTGCCTCCTGGGACTCGCCGGAACGGATCTTGCGCTGCGCTTACCCGGCCCTCCTCGTCCTACCCGTCCTATCCTCAGCCTCATGACCTGGTTGCGCGCCCTGCGCCGCAGCGCCCGCGAAGGGCTGCGGATCGAGCGCGCCGGGCTGGAACCGCTCGTCGCGCTGCGCGCCGCCGCGGGCGTCGCCGTCGTCATCGGCCTCTCGCTGTGGCTGGCCGGCCCCTCGGTGGCCGCGTCCTCGGCCTTCGGCGCCTTCGCCTCCGGCATGGCCACCTTCCAGCGCAGCTGGCGGCCCCGGCCGGTGCTGGCGCTGGTCGCCGGTACCGGCCTCGCCGTCAGCACCTTCCTGGGCTACCTGGCGGGGGCGCACTGGTGGGTGTTCGTGGTGCTGCTGGCGGTCTGGGCGTTCCTGGCGGGCATGGCCTGGGCGCTGGGGCCCACCGCGGGCATCGTCTCGTCCCTCACCGTCGCCGTCATGCTGGTCGTGATCACCCTGCCGACCTCCGTGCTGGGCGCCTTCGGCCACGCGCTGGTCATCGCGGCGGGCGGGGTCGTGCAGGCGGGGCTGATCGTGCTGTTCCCGGTGCGCCGCTGGGGCCGGCAGCGCGACGCGCTGGCCGACGCCTTCGCGGCGGAGGCGGACTACGCACGCCGGCTGCGGCACGACCCGGTGGCACCGTTCGACCCCCAGCCGCTGATGACCGCGCGCAACGCCGCCGTCATCACCGACCGGCAGGCGCGGCGGCGCCCGGCCGCGCTGCGCGGCAAACGGGTGCTGGCCGAGCGCATCCGTCCCGTGCTGGCCTCGCTCGCCGATCCCGCGGTCGGCGCCGCCGCCGAGGGTCCGGAGCGCGACCGGGCCCGCGAGCTGCTGGCCGCGGCGGCCTCCGTGCTGGACGCGGTGGCGCGCGCGGTACGGGAGGCCCAGCCGGTGCGCGTACCGCCGGAGGCGGACTCCGTGGTGCTCGTCGACCCCGTCCCGGAGGAGCGGCTGACCGGGCCCGCCCGGCGCACCGCGCTGCGGCTCGTCGCGCTGCTCAGCGAGGCGGTCTCCTCCGCCACCGGCCGCGGCGGCTCGGTGAGCAGCGACACCGCCCACCTGTGTCGCCCCAGCGTGGCCGAACTCCTGCCGCTCGCCACGCGCACCGTACGGCGCGAGGCCCGTTTCGACTCGCCCGTCTTCCGGCACGCCGTCCGGCTGGCCGCCGTCACCCCCGCGGGCTACGCCCTGGGCGTGGCCCTGCCGCTCGGGCACGGCTACTGGGCGCCCCTGACCTCGGTGCTGGTGATGCGGCCCGACTTCTCCCAGACGTACGGCCGCAGCGTGGCCCGCTTCATCGGCACCCTCGCGGGCGTCACCGTGGCGACCGCCGTGATGCAGTCCTTCGCCCCGGGGCCCTACCCCTGCGCCGTGCTGGCCGTGGTGTCGGTCGCCCTGATGTACGGCCTCCTGCGCACCGGCTACCTGGTCTCCCAGGTGGCCGCGTCGGCGTACGTGGTCTTCCTGCTCGGCATGGCCGGCTCCAGCTGGACGCAGACGGTGCCCGACCGCGTGCTCCTCACGCTGCTCGGCGGGATGCTGGCGATGGCCGCGTACGCGCTCTTCCCGGCCTGGGAGACCCCCCGGCTGCGGAACCGGCTGGCCGACCGCATCAAGGCCACCGGGCGGTACGCCGCCGCCGCGATGGAGGCCCATGCCGCCCCCGCCCGGGGACGGCGCGAGGAGGTGCGCGCGGCCCTGCTGGACGCCCGCGCGGCCGCGCTCGCCTGGGACCAGGCGGTCGCCCGCGCCGACGCCGAACCCGTGCGCGGCCGCGGCCTGTCCCGCCGCACCGCCGACGGTGCCGACGCGGCCCTGTCGGCCATGGGCCGCGTCCCCATGCTCATGGAGGCCCACCTCCCGGCCCCCGACGCCGACCCGGTCCCGGACGCAGCCCCCTTCGCCCTGCACCTGCGCACGGCCACCGCGGACGCCGCCACCGCCGTCCGCGAACGGCGCCCCCCGGACTTCGCCCCCGTCCGCGCCACGCTCGACGCATGGCCCCCCTCCGACGCCGACCGCATCGTCCGCCGCAGCGCCGAACTGCTCATGGAAACCCTCGACGACCTCGAAACCGCCCTCCGCC
>NZ_JARAVK010000518.1:0-2149 GCF_033792765.1 Streptomyces sp. PA03-6a
CGCTACGAGAACGGGGAGCCAGGGTCGGCGGAGATTGCGCTGCGGGTGGCGGCGCATCACCGGTCGGTGGGGCTGAACCTGTCCTGCTTCTTTGTGGAGCAGGCGCCCAAGTCGTTCCAGCGGCTGGAAGAGGTGGTGAGCGGCTACCGGTCTCGGGGCGTGACTGCCCGGGCGCATCATGGTGAGGTCGACGGGGTGCTGGATGATGTGGTGATCCAGGCCCGGGGGGTGCCGCTGTTTTTGTTCCTGGACCCGTGTGGGCTGTGTCTGCCGATGGAGCGGCTGGTGGAGGTGCTGGCGCGGCAGCGGCCGGAGCGTCGGCCGGCCACGGAGCTGCTGATGAACTTCAGCATGATGGCGGTGTGGCGGCTCGGCGGTCACGTGCGGTCCCCGAAAGGCAACGAGAAAAGCCTGGAGCGGTTCGACGCAGTGTGTGGAGGGCGCTGGTGGCGTGAGTACTTCGCCGATCCAGAGGCGGACAAGGACCATGCGACCGAGGCTGTGGCGGCTGAGTACGCCCGCCGCCTGGAGGAGCGCACGGGCATGTTCGTCCAGTCGGTCCCGGTCGCGAAAGCGCCGCATCACAAGCCGGTGTATCACCTGGTCTTCGCCACGCGCAGCCCGTATGGGCTGTGGGTGTTCGGCGATGCCCTGGCCCGCGCGCGGGATGAATGGTGGAAGACGCTGGAGTTGCAGGACGGCGAGGACAACCCCGACACCCTGTTCTCCACCGTTGAGGTGCTGCGCCCGAACCCTGCGGAGCTGGAGAAGGCCGCAGTCCCGGTGATGGCGGACAACCTCGACGCGGTGCTGCAGCGCGCCCGGCGTCCGGTGAAGCTGGTCGACCACACGCTGGAACTCTTCGGCACCTACTACGGTCAGGTCACCGAGCCGGTGGCCCGCAAAGCCGTCAAGCACCTGAATCAGCTGGGCGGGACCCCTACCACCGGTGTGGGAGTGAAGAGGATCCGCGAGCTGATCGTGCACCCGGCAGCACGCGCCTGACCGGTACTGCCAGGCGCGGCTGTGGCGGCCGCGCCTGGCGGTCGGGTGCCGGAATCAGGCCACGACACGTTGAGGCATCTCGTCCCAGGTGCGGCCCGCCAGCTTCCGGCCGCCGGCCTTCGGGGTGCGGCCGCCCCACTGCTTGAAGAAGAAGGCCACCTGGGCTTTCTGGCAGGCGTCGCGGATCCCGGTCACCCAGGCCTCGTCCAGCGGGCGGTGGCGCGGGCCGGACTCGCCGCCGGCAATGACCCAGTCGATGCCCTCCAGGTCCAGGCCGTCCAGTGGGCCCAGCAGCGGTTCGCAGGACAAGAACCGCACCGCGGCCGGCACGAGCCGTAGGTCGTCCACGCGTGCCAGTTCCGCCTCGGACTCCACCGACACGCCCATCCAGACGTTGTCCGGCCAGTCCAGCTTCGGCGCGACCTGCCGCAGCCGCCGCGCCCGCTTGGTCAGCACCTGATAAGTGTGCTGCGGGGTGTCGGCCATGACCTGGAAGACCTGCCGGACGAAGTCGAGCGGCACCCGGGCGTGGAAGAGGTCCGACATGGAGTTCACGAACACCGTCCGCGGGCTCTTCCAGCCGTACGGAATGTGCAGGGCGTCGGGGTGGATGGTCACGTCGAAGCCCGGGCCGGATGTGCGCGGGTCACCGTCGTTCTGGTACTTCTCAGCCCCCATCGCCTTCAGCCGCTTCGCCAACGCCAGCGCGTAGCAGTTGTCGCAGCCAGCCGACACCCGGTCACACCCCGTCGTGGGATTCCATGTCGCCTCGGTCCACTCGATCGTGCTGCGGTCACTCACCGGGCACCCCTCCGTATGCCGCGGCCGTCCATCCGCACGCCCGCGGTCTGCTGACTGACCAACGACACGCGCCACCGCCGGACACCTGCATCCAACCACCGGCCCCACCGGGTCGCGCCCGAACTCATTAAATAGAACATACGTACGCCTTCTTGTTGATGGCAACACCGCTGCCTTGGCTGCCCGTCGGCTACAGCTCGAAGTCGATGTAGTCGATGTCCGTGAACTCCACTTCCAGCCCGGTGGCGCGCCGGCCGCGGTCGCGGAAGTAGATCTCCTGCAGGCCTTCGGCTGCGATCGCGCGCAGCTGCTGTTCGCCGGCGCCTTGGTCTTGGGCTTCAAA
>NZ_JARAVK010000519.1:0-2128 GCF_033792765.1 Streptomyces sp. PA03-6a
GGCGGGGACGGCCTGGGTCACCCGTGGCGGGGCGGTCGCGGTCCGGGGAGCCACGGCGGGGAGGGCGAGGCGGCCGGTCAAGCGCCGGGAGAAGAACGCCAGGCCCAACAGCAGCCCCACGGCGGCCACCTTGGCCGCCAGCAGTTGCCCGTAGCGGGTGTCGGTCAGGGCGGTCAGGGTGCCCACCTGCCGCAAGGACTGGTAGATGCCGGTGGCCACCAGGACGGTGACGCTGGTGAACGCCAGCCGTGAGAACCGGGCCACCGACCGGGCGGGCAGCTCGGGGGTGGTGAACAGGGCCAGCGTCAGCAGGGTCAGGCCGCCCAGCCAGACCGCGGCGGCGAGCAGGTGCACCACGTCGACCGGCATGGCCACTGCGGACTGCAGTCCGACCGAGGCGTGTTCCGCGGCCGCCCAGGTCGTGGCCAGCGCCGTGGCCACGGCGGCCGCGGCCGCCGCCGTCAGCAGTGCCCGCCTGCGCCCCGCCGGAAGCGGCCGGTTTCTGCGCCACCAGGCCCAGGCCGCTGCGCAGGCGGCCAGCAGCACCAGGCGCGCCCCCAGCATCACGCCGGCTTTGGTCTGCGCGGCCTCGGTCAGCCGGGAGAGGTCGGCGACGTCGCCGAAGCGGCCGGAGCCGGTGTAGGCGCCCCGCAGGAGGAGCAGCGCAGCGGTGCTGGCGGTCACCAGGGCCCATCCGGTGATGACGGCGCGGCGCAGGGGGCGTCTGCTGAGTCCGAACGGCCAGCACAGCAGCAGGAAGCCGGTGCCGCCGACGAGGAGCAGCAGTCCGGCGTAGGCGCCGAAGCGGCCGGCCAGGTAGGCGTGTGCGACCGGTCCGGAGTCGGCGCTGTCGGTGTCGGCGGCGGACACCGAGGTGGTGGAGGGTGCGCCGATGGAGAAGGTGTACGCACCGGCCACGGGATGGCTGTCGGCGGAGACCACGTGGTAGGCGACGGTGTAGGTGCCGTGGGCCGGTGTCGTGGGCAGGCCGACGGCGTAGGCGGTGCCGCCCTGTGCGGTGGGGTGGGCGTCGTCGACGCGTTTGCCGGTGGGGTCCAGGACACGGATGGCATCGCTGTTCAGGGCGATCTTCTCGGAGAAGACCAGGACGACCCGGGTGGGTGGCCGGGCGGTCACCGCTCCTTGCTCGGGCGTGTGCTGTGTGTCAGTGCGGCGTGCGCGCCGGCCGGAGCGGTGGTGCCCAGCAGCAGGCCGATGGCAGCCAGGAGCACGAAGGCCCAGCTGCGCAGGCGTGGAGCGGTGACCGTCATCGGTACTCCCTCAGCCTGGTCAGGCGCGGCTGCTGCGGGGGCGGCCTGCGAGGGCGGCGAACGGGATTCCGGCGGCGACTACGACCAGGCCCGCGATGCCCAGGCCACGGGCCGTGCCGTCGGTGGTGTCACCTGCTGTGGGTGCCGTGTTCTTGTCGGCGTTGCCGGTTTGGCCGGTGTCGGGGTCCTTGGTGGCCGATGCCTGGTCGGCGGCGTCGTCTTGGTGGTGGTCGTCCTGCGTGGCGGCGGCCAGTTGCAAGGTCGGGGCGGGATGCTCCGGCTCCTCCTGGCCCTCGGCCTGCGGCTCGATCCACCGCACGACCTCCTTGTTGCTGTAGGTCTGCAGGGCCTTGAACACCAACTGGTCAGTTTTCTTGGGTAGTTGCCCCAGCGACAGGGGGAACTCCTGGAAGGAGCCGGGCGCGATGCCCTTGCCGGTGGCGGTCCAGGTCACCTTGGTGACCGCCTCGCTGATGCTCTGGCCGTGCAGTGCCAGCGGCTTGTCCGGCTTGGACTTGGTGATCTTGATGTCCCAGCCCGTGATCGCCTGCGGCTGGACCGACGCCAGCGGGTGATCGGCGGGGAGGACGACCTCGAGCTTGGTGGTGGAGGCGTTGTCCCGCTCGTTGGGGACCTTGAAGTTCACCGTGGCGTAGCCGCCCTTGGTGGCCGGGCTCTGCGGCTGGACGGAGACGTGGGCGAAGGCGGGCGTCGAGGCGAGGACGATGCCGGCGGCCGCGGCAGCCGTGGCGATGCCGATACGGAAGGAAGAACGCATGACAGAACTCCGGTGGTGGAGGGCCCCGCGCGCGGCACGGTGGCGGCGCGTGGGGGGACCGCAGGGGTGTGGGGTGGTC
>NZ_JARAVK010000051.1:0-45173 GCF_033792765.1 Streptomyces sp. PA03-6a
GATGGGTGCAGGTGGACTTGCTGACCGGCAACTCGACCTCGGAGCACGCCGCCCCCGTCCCCGACGGGAGGATGTGCGAGCACCCGGACCGCGCGGACATCCGCCTGGAGGCCGTCCTGCACGCGATCTCCGACCCCATGCGCCTGCGCGTGGTGCGGACGCTGGCGGCGCGGGGAACGGAGGCGGCGTGCTCCGAGGTCGAGTTGCCGGTCAGCAAGTCCACCTGCACCCATCACTTCCGGGTGCTGCGCGAGGCCGGGGTGATCAGCCAGACCTACCGGGGCACCTCCAAGATGAACGCGCTGCGCCGCGCGGACCTAGAGGCGCTATTCCCCGGGCTTCTGGACACCGTCCTCGCCGCCGCCGACCGGCAGGACGGGCGGCTCGGCGGGACCGCCGGGGTCGTCCGCGCCTGAACCGGAGCCGCCGGGCAGGTGGTTGAAGAGCAGGTTCAGCGCGATCGCGGTGATGCACCCCGCGCTGATCCCGCTGTCCATCACCGTCTGGAACCAGTCGGGGAAGGCGTCGTAGACCGTCGGGACGCCGACCGGCAGCAGTCCGACCGCGACCGACACCGCCACCACGGTCAGATTGCCGTTGCCGTGGAAGTCGACGGTGGACAGGGTCCGCACCCCGCTCGCCGCCACCGTCCCGAACATCACCAGGCCCGCCCCGCCCAGCACCGGCGCCGGGATCGCCGCGACCACCGCCCCCAGCTTGGGCAGCAACCCCAGCAGAACGAGGATGCCGCCCGCGGTCGCCACCACCCAGCGGCTGCGCACCCGGGTCATCCCCACGAGGCCGACGTTCTGCGCGTAGGCGGTGTACGGGAAGGTGTTGAAGACCCCACCGAGCACGGTGGACACCCCGTCGGCGCGCAGCCCGTCCGCGAGCCGCCGTGGTTCCACGTGACGGCCGGTCAGCTCGCCCACGGCGATGATGTCGCCGGTCGTCTCGGTCATCGTCACGAGGGCCACGACGAGCATGGAGGCGATCGCCGCGCCCTGGAAGTCGGGCGTGCCGAAGTGGAACGGCGTGCTGATCCCCACCCAGTCGGCGCCGCCGACCGCGCCGAAGTCGGTGAAGCCCAGCGGAACGGACGCCAGGGTGCCCAGCACGATGCCCGCCAGGACCGCGACGCGCGCGAGGGCAGGGGGCGCGAAGCGCTGGACCAGCAGGACGGCCAGGAGCACGGCGGCCGCGAGGCCGATGTTCCGCGGCGCCCCGAAGTCGGGCGAACCGACCCCGCCCGCCGCCCAGTTGCCGGCCACCGGCAGCAGGCTGAGCCCGATGACCAGGATCACGGTGCCGGTGACCAGGGGCGGGAAGAACCGCAGCAGCCGCCCGAAGACCGGCGCCAGCAGGACCATCGCCACTCCCGAGGCGATGACGGCACCGTAGATCGCGGGCAGTCCGCCGTCCTGGCCGATCAGCACCATGGGCGCGACCGCCGCGAAGGTGCAGCCCTGCATGATGGGCAGCCGCACGCCGAACCGCCACCAGCCCACGCACTGCAGCAGCGTGGCGATGCCGCACACCAGCAGGTCCGCCGTGATCAGGTAGGCGAGGTCGGCGGGTGGCAGCTTCAGCGCGCCGCCGACGATGAGCGGCACGGCGACCGCGCCCGCGTACATCGCCAGCACGTGCTGGAGCCCGAACGCCCCGAGCTGGACCGCGGGCAGGACCTCGTCGACGGGATGGACGGCGGGACGGTGCGGCGGCGTCGCCATGGGCAGCTCCTCGAACGCGGCGCGGGTGAGCGGTGGAACGACGAAGTAGTTGCCCGGGACACCAGTGAGCGTAAACAGTTTGTTGATTGCGGAGGTGTTTCCCGCGGATCTCACCCCGTGGGGCGCGCGGCCGCCAACAGCCCCTCCCAGTCGGCAATCTTCACGGTCGCGCGGTCGAGCGACCGCCCCAGCGCCGCCTCGGCGGCCTCGATGGCCTCCCACCCGGTCCACTCCACGGGGTCCTGCCCCAGTGCCCGCAGGCCGTCGAGCGGATCGGCGTCCGCGGTGCGCCGGGCCAGCAGCTCCCGCGCGTCGGTGACCAGGGCCGCCGCCGTCTGCTTGGCGCAGGGCCGGTTGGTGCCGATCACGCCGGTCGGCCCGCGCTTGATCCAGCCGGCGACGTACTCGCCGGGCGAGGGGGCGCCGCCGCGCAGCACCCGGCCCTCCGCGTTGGGCACGATGCCGAGCCGGTCGTCGAACGGCAGCCCGTCCAGGGGCACGCCGCGGTAACCGACCGACCGCAGCACCAGTCCGGCGTCGATGTCCTCGAGGACGCCCGTGCCGCGCACCCCGCCCTGCCCGTCCGGCACGGTCCGCTCGAACCGCACCCCGGTCACCCCGTCCTCGCCGAGCACCGCCACCGGCCGCAGGAAGAACCGCAGATGGATGCGGCGGCTCCGGCCCGCCGCGGGCCGGGAGGCCCAGCCGCGCAGCACCTCCACATTGCGCCGGGCGACCGGCACGAGCCCCTGCGGATCGGCGTACGCCGGGTCGAGCGCCAGCTCCCCGGGACGTACGAGCACGTCCGCGTCGGGCAGGTCGCCGAGCTCGCGCAGCTCCTTGGTGGTGAACTTCGCCTGCGAGGGCCCGCGCCGCCCCACCATGTGCACGTCCGTGACGTGGCTGTCCGCCAGGGCCCGCAGCACCCCCTCGGGCACATCGGTGTGCCGCAGCTCCTCGGCTCCGCGGGCCAGGATGCGCGCCACGTCGACGGCCACGTTGCCGACCCCGATGACGACCGCGGAGCGGGCGTGCAGCGGGAAGCCGTCGGGAGCCTCGTCGGGATGGGCGCTGTACCAGGAGACGAAGTGGGTGGCCGCGCAACTGCCCGGCAGGTCCTCCCCGGGCACCCCGAGGCGGCGGTCGGTCGCGGCGCCGACGCAGTACACCACTGCGTGGTACAGCTCCAGCAGCGCTTGCGGGGACAGCCCCGGACCGCCGACGGTCACATTGCCCAGGAAGCGGATCCGGGGGTCCTCCAGGACGCGCCGCAGCGTGCCCTGCAGGGACTTGATCTTCTCGTGGTCGGGGGCCACCCCGTACCGGACCAGGCCGTACGGGCAGGGGAGCCGGTCGAGCACGTCGACGGCGACGTCCGGCACCGACTCCTGGCGGGTCAGCGCCTCGGCCGTGTACACCCCGCTGGGACCTGATCCGACAACTGCCACACGCAGCACGGGCGCCTCCCCTTCGGCGAGGGTTGGGTTCACCTCGGCGGCCCGTGTGCCGCCCGGAACGGGCGGGACGGGCGGCCACGTCCAGCATCGCACCGAGTGACCACCGGGGGGAGGGCGCCGGAGCGTGTCGCGGTCCGGGATGTCAGCCCATGGCGCGCATCCGGGCGATCTCGGCGCTCTGCTGGGCGATCACCTCGTTCGCCCACTCGGCGACCAGGACGTTGCGGCCGTGCGTGAGCACGTCGGTGGCCATCGTCACCGCGCCGCGGTGGTGGGCGGTCATCAGGCGGAGGAACTGCCGGTCGAACTCCGCGCCGCGCGCCTCGCGCAGCGCCGCCAGCTGGGCCGCGGTGGCCATCCCGGGCATCGCGGCGTGGTCATGGTCGTGAGCGGTGGCGTGGGAGCCGCCGTTGGTCTTGAGCCAGGCCTGCATGGTGTCGATCTCCGGGCCCTGCGCGGCGTCGATGCGCGCGGCGAGTCCGCGGACCTTCTCGTCCGAGGCGCGGGTGCCCGCGAGGGCGGTCATGACAAGCGCCTGCTGGTGGTGGGCGATCATGTTCGTCACATAGGTGAGGTCCGCCGGGTTCGGAGAGTCGTCGGGCAGGGCCTTCGCCGCCTCCTCCGGGGAGAGGGTGGTGGCCTTCTCGCCCGGCGCTCCCGGCGCGATGACCGAGGGCGCGGCGGACGCGGAACCGCTTCCGGAACCCCCGTCGCAGCTGGTCAGGGCGAGGACTAAGGAGGCGGTGAGGGCCAGCGCGGACAGCGTCGCAACACGATACGAAGAAAACACCAGTGCATTGTCATCTTTTGACGCGCACATGAGAAGGGCCATACTGCCGGGGTCCGCATGAAGTTCAACCGCGAACGGAAACTAGGAGGACGCGGTGAAGCGCTTACGTACAGCCCTCGCTCGCCCCGGACGACTGGCGGCCCTGGCGGCCGCGGCCGTCACGCTGCTCGGACTGGCGGTTCCGGCCCCCGCCACGGCCGACGGGAGCATCCCGGGTGTCGACGAGGTCGTCACGAGCGCCAACGTTCAGCACCTGGTCAACATACCCAAGCAATCCCTCGGGGGATTCAACACCGACCTGGCGTTCCAGGGCAGATACGCCTTCGCGGGCAACTACGACGGCTTCGTCATCTGGGACATCAGCCGTCCCACCAGCCCCAAGATGGTCAGCCAGGTCCTGTGCCCCGGATCCCAGAACGACATATCGGTCTCCGGGAACCTGCTGGTCCTGTCCACCGACTCCTCGCGCTCGGACAGCTCCTGCGCGAGCACGAGCCAGCCCGCGGCCGAGAAGTCCTCGTGGGAGGGCGTCAAGGTCTTCGACATCAGCGACAAGGCCAACCCGCGCTACGTCGCGGCCGTGGAGACCGCCTGCGGTTCCCACACCCACACCCTCGTACCGGCCAAGCGTGACCTGTTCGTCTACGTGTCCTCCTACTCGCCCAGCGCCACCTTCCCGGACTGCCAGCCGCCGCACGACGGCATCTCCGTGGTGAAGATCCCGCGCAGCCACCCGGAGAAGGCGGCCGTGACGGCCTTCCCGGTCCTCTTCCCGGACGGCGGCAACCCGGGCGTCCCGCCCACCGACACCCAGGCCCGGGTCAGTGAGACCACCGGCTGCCACGACATCACCGCGTTCCCGAAGCTGGGGCTCGCGGCCGGCGCCTGCATGGGCGACGGCATCCTGATGGACATCTCCGACCCCGAGCGCCCGAAGGTCCTCGACCGCGTCCAGGACAACGTCAACTTCTCGTTCTGGCACTCGGCGACCTTCAACGAGCGCGGCACCAAGGTCGTCTTCACCGACGAGCTGGGCGGTGGCGGCGGCGCCGAGTGCAACACCGCGATCGGTCCGCAGCGCGGTGCCGACGGCATCTACGACATCGTCCGCAAGCACGGCAAGTCCAAGCTGGTCTTCCGGAACTACTACAAGATCCCGCGTCACCAGGCCGACACCGAGAACTGCGTCGCCCACAACGGCTCGCTCATCCCCGCCAAGGGCCGCGACATCATGGTCCAGGCCTGGTACCAGGGCGGCGTCTCCGTGTGGGACTTCACCGACTCCGCGCGCCCCAAGGAGATCGGCTACTTCGAGCGCGGGCCCATCTCGACCGACACCCTGACCCTCGGCGGCTCCTGGAGCGCCTACTACTACAACGGCTACATCTACTCGAACGACATCGCCAAGGGCTTCGACGTCCTGAAGATCTCCGACAAGCGCACCGACAGCGCCCGGGGCATCCGGCTCGCCGAGCTCAACGTCCAGACCCAGCCCGACTACCGCTGAGCGGTCCCGGGCAACGGCGTTCCGCCGGGCGGCAGGTCGCCCGGCGGAACGCCGAGTTCCCAGGGCAGGCCGTAGCGCTGGAACATGTCGGCCCGCAGCCGCGGCAGCGGCATCGCCGCGCCCGGGATCAACTGCGCGAACACCCCGCCCATGAGCAGGGCCCGCAGCATCCGGTAGTCCTGCTCGGGGTCCGCCGAGCCCCACGCCCGGACGGCGCCCAGCAGCAACTCGGCCAGGCGCTGCCGCTCCTCGCACTCGCTGAACCCGGACGCCTGGAGGATGCCGGCCATGTGCGCCCGCATGACGACGGGATGCCGCACGGGCAGCGCCAGGACGGCGTCGATCGCCCGGGCCAGCACCTCGCGGCCGTCGGCGGGCCCGGGTTCCCGCTCCAGCGCCGCGGCCAGCTCGGTGTGCATCAGCCGGTGGGCCGCCGCCTGCAGCAGCAGCCGCTTGCCGGGGAAGTAGTACGACACCAGACCGCGCGCCGAACCCGCGCGGTCGGCGATGTCCCCGAGCGTCGTGGCCTCGAACCCGCGTTCCTCCACCAGTTCGACCGTCGCCTGCAGCAGACGTTCCCGTGAACGCCGGCGCATCGCTTCATTGACCGACGGTCGCCGAGGGGACATGCTTTACTCCTGCGTTGACTGGCTCGGAGCCAATATACTCAGGGCTGACCGTGCGTGAGTGGCATGCTCATGCGGGTCACGGGGGTGAGGTGCACGTACCCGGCGGCGCGGGGGACCGCCGGGTACCGCACTTCCGCGCCGCCCGGCCCGGCGCCCTCACATCCCCGTCACGCGGTCAGGTCCAGCACCGGCAGCAGCCCCGACGGCCGCTGCTCCACCGGCAGGTGGTCCACCAGGTGCACCGTGCAGCCCAGCGCCGCCGCCCCGCCGTCCGCCCGCCGGTCGTCCCCGACCATCGCGACGCGCTCCGGCGGCAGCCCCAGCCCCTCGCACGCGATGCCGAACAGCCGTGGGTCCGGTTTCTGGACGCCGTGCTCGAAGCTCAGGACGAAGACGTCCACCAGCCCTTCCAGACCGTGCGCGCGGAACACCGGCCGCAGGTCCCACCCGATGTTGCTCACCACCGCCACCGGCACGCCCCGGCGCCGCAACTCCTCGAGCACCTCCCTCGCGTCCGGGTACGGTGACCAGGCGGCGGGCTCCATGTGCCGGTCGTACAGGGCCCCGTAGGCCTCCTCCCACGGCAGCTCCACCTCCCGCGCCAGCGCGGTGAACGCCGCGCGGTGGTGCTCCGCCGACAGGTCCCGCTCCTGCCACAGCCGCTCCAGCCGTGGCGGCACCCGCTCCGGCGCCGCTCCGCCCGGGAGCCCGCCGGCCCGCTCCAGGCGCTCCGCGTACGCCGCCAGCTCGGTCTCGCCGAGGGTGATCCCCAGCCGCTCCAGCACCGCGCCCAGCCAGCGCCGGGCGGGTTCGGCCCGCAGCAGGGTCCCGGAGAAGTCGAACATGCATCCCTTGATGGTCATGACTGCCATCCTCCCCGCCCCGGCTTCGCGGGCAACACCCCGGAGCCCGGTGCGGGCCGCGTCCCGGTCAGGAGGCGCCGAACCAGGGCTTCCCGGCGGCCCAGTGCCCGACCCACCCGGCGAACCCCGCATCGAACGGGCAGGCGCCCTCGCCGGTGACGTGCCACACCCGGCCGCGCTGCGGACCGGTGACGACGAGGTGCCAGTTCATGCCGCAGCCGTCCGTGCCGAGCACGATCGAGCCGTGGTCGAACACCTGGGCGCGCAGCGGCGCGAGTTCCTCCTCGGGCCGGTCGTCGTCCTCCCAGATCCATGCCGACGTCAGGGGGAAGGGGCGGCCGAGGTCGCGTCCGGCCGGGTCGTCGCCCCAGTCGTCCGGCAACTCCTCCAGGCCCACGAGCCCGAAGTCCGGAGGCCCCTGGAAGGAGCCGTCGGTGATCTCGGCGACGAACGTCCGGTAAGGCTCGGGCAGTACCACCCCGTGCCGCGCCTCGAAGGCGTGGACGGCCTCCCAGCCGAGCGCCGACGCGCCGCCGTCGTCGACGTCGAAGGCCGCGCGGAGCGCGGCGAGGTCCTCGGGGGAGGCGTGTTCGGTGTCCATGCCGCACATGGATACCAGCTGGTAGCGACAGCCTGGCAGGGCAGCCGCCCGGGTGCCTCGATCTCCCCTGGACCCGCACAACTCCCGGCCCCGACCGGCGGGGTCACGAGGACGTGCGCTCCTGCTCCGCGGCGCCCGTCCGCCACGGTTCGCAGAGCGCTGCCGTACCGGTGAGGACGGCCGCCGCGAGCAGCCAGCCGCCCAGGACGTCGGAGGGCCAGTGGACGCCGAGGTAGACGCGGGTGAAGCCGACACCGGCGACGGACACGAAGGCGACGGCGCAGGCGGCCACGCGCCACGGGGAGCGGGCCGGCAGGCGGAGCAGCAGCAGCCACAGCAGGGCGCCGCAGACGAGCGCGGCGGTCATCGCGTGGCCGGAGGGGAACGCCGCGTAAGCCGCCGAGTCGACGGGGTCCGGCCAGCGCGGGCGCTCCCGGCCGACGAGGGCCTTGGCGGACTGCTGGAGGACCCAGCCCAGGGTGCCGGCCAGCACCAGCCACAGGGCCTGGCGGTTCTCGCGCCGTACGAGCAGCCACACCACGGCCGCGAGCAGCAGCAGACGCATCGTCAGCGGATCCCAGACCCAGTCGGTGAGGACGCGGTTGAGCCGGGTCCAACCGGAGTGCCGCACCGCCACGGCGTGCAGCTCCACGGCGATGCCGCGGTCGGCGGCCAGCAGCGGCCCCCAGCGCGCCACGACGAGCCCGAGCAGCAGCAGGAAGGCGGCGCAGGCCGCCGCGCACTGGCTCAGGCACGCGGTGCGCAGGGCGCGGTCGGGGTCCCGGACGTCGGACGGTGCGGGAGGGGCGTGCATGCAGCCGAGGCTACGTGAGCGCCCCGATTCCGGGGCCGAAGGCCACGAGCAACGGCACGACCGGGATCAGCAGCGCGCACGCGGACGCGCGGGCGCGGCCGAGGCGGGTGAGCCGCGGCGCGGGGTCCAGCAGCCGGTTGACGCGGACCGGGACCTGCGCGTCCGGTGCCGGGCAGGGGCCGAAAACGCCGCGGTCCTCGTTGAGTTCGACCAGGGCCAGGGCGGTGGTGAGCCGCCCGAAGCGGCGTGAGGCGATGTCGTCGGCGGCGAGTTCGACGAGCCGGTGCACCTGGTCGCGGAACGCGGCGAAGACCGGCACCTGCGGGAAGCCCGAGGCCAGCGCGCCGGCGCTGTGCAGGAGGACGTCGTGCCGGGCCCGCGCGTGGCCCTGCTCGTGGGCGAGGACGGAGTCCAGCTGACGGCCCTTCAGGCGGCGCAGGGCAGCCGTGGTGATGACCAGTTGCGGCCGCGGGCCGGTCAGCCACCAGGCGTCCGGGCGGTCGCTCTCCAGGACGACCAGCCGCTCGTCGGAGGCGGCGGCCTCACCGGGCAGCCGCGGAGAGCGGGCCCGCAGTTCGGAGCGGCGCGCCCGCTGCCGGGCGCCGGCCCTGCGGATCTCCCGGGCGAGCATGGCCGCCGTCCAGATGCCGCCGCAGGCCAGCAGGACCGCCAGATAACCCGCCCACGGCCCGTAACCGGGCAGCTCGTAGGCGTCGACGACGTCATGGGGGGCGAAGGCGAACAGTCCCTCGCGCAGCCAGGTCCACGTGGCGGAGGCGCTGAGGGCCATGGCCAGGAACAGGCACAGCAGGACCGCGCCGATCACGCACTGCCACACCCACAGGGCCAGCACCGGTTCCCGCTCGGGCCAGGTGGCGCGGGTGAGCAGCCGTGGGGCCATGGCGGCCGCCACCGCACCGAGCAGGAGCAGCGCGAGCGGGACGGTCATGCCGCCACACTATGAGGGCGTCACCGCACACGGGTACGTTCTTCGAGGGGAAAGTGACGCGCCTCACTGCCGTCAGAGCGTCAGGAGCATGGCGAACATCCCTATCGCCATGGACACGCGGCACGCCGAGGCCAGTTCGGGCGCGTGCGCCACCGGCACGACCCCACCCGCCGGAGCCCCACCGGCCGCCGTGACGGTGACGGGGACCGCGAGCAGTCGGACGCCCGCCGCCAGGACGTATATCGCGAAGTACGCCAGCAGCAGTCCGGTCGTCGCGGGCGTGCCCGCGGGCGCGTGACCGGCGTGGGCCGCGCCGCCGGCGGCACCCGCGGTGCCCGCCTCGGCCATGGCCACCGCCATGTAGACCATCGCCCCCGCGCCGACGGCATGGTGCAGATGGTGCGCGTCGTGCCGGGCCAGCAGCAGGGCGCGCACCGCCGCCGCACCGAAGACCAGACCGAAGGCCGCGGCGACCCACTGCGGCGGATCGAGGACGGACACCGGCACCGCCATCACGGCCATGCCCATCCCCATCAGCGCCTCCGCACGCGCCACCCGACGCTGGTCGGGACCGGTGCCGGGGCAGCCGCGCCGGGTGCGGAACAGGCAGTACGCCCCCGTGGCGGCGCCCAGCACCACGAGCAGCCAGGCCACCAGCGGCGGTCCGTGCATGAGCGGCCCTCCTTCGGCTCCTCCCCGGAGGATGCCCGGACCCGGCGGCGCACACTCCAGCGCACGGGCGTACCGGGGGAGCGCGGCCGGGCCCCCGGCCTCAGCTGCGGGCCCGCTGGGTGACCGCCACGCAGACGAGGACCGCCAGCGCCGCGGGCGCGGTCAGCGCGCCCAGGTCCTCGCCGAGCAGCGCGGCCGCCCAGACCAGCGTCAGCAACGGCTGGGCCAGTTGCAACTGGCTGGCGCGCGCGACGCCGATGGCCGCCATGCCCCGGTACCAGACCATCAGCCCGAGGAACTGGGACACCACCGAGACCCAGAGCAGCCCGGCCACCGCCCGGCCGCCGAGGTGCACCGGCTCGAGCGCGAGCGCCACCCCCGCCGCCGGCACCGTCAGGGGCAGCGCTCCGACCAGCGCCCACCCGATGACCTGCCAGCCCGGCATGTCCGAGGCCAGCCGTCCGCCCTCTACGTAACCGGCGGCGCAGACCAGCAGCGAAGCGAAGAGGAAGAGGTCACCCGTGGTCAGGGAGCCGCCGCCCTGCCACAGGGCGAAGCACACCACGACCGCCCCGCCCGCGACCGCGGCCGACCAGAAGGGCACCGACGGACGCGTCCCGACGCGTACGGCGGCCAGCACGGCGGTGACCAGCGGCAGCGCGCCCACGACGACGGCGGCGTGCGAGGTGTCGGTGGTGCGCAGCGCCAGGGTGGTGAGCAGGGGGAACCCGAGGACGACACCGAGCGCCACGACCGCGAGCCCCGCCCAGTGCCGGCGGTCGGGCAGCGGCACCCGCGCGGCGGCCAGACAGGCCCCCGCCACGGCAGCGGCCAGCACACCCCGGACGGTGGTGGCGGACCAGGGGCCGAGCCCGGTGAGCGCCCAGTGTGTCGCGGGAAAGGTCAGCGAGAAGGCGGCGACACCCAGCCCGGCGAGCGCGGTGCCACCTGTACGGCTCCCGACCGCTATCGGCGGGGCGACGGTAGCGCTATTGTGTGCTGTCATGGCCAACGGTAGCAGTTCGGGAAATGTTGCGGACACCCTGAGAGATGAGCTCCACCGCTACTCACCCGGCGAGAAGCTGCCGTCGAGCCGTGTCCTCGTCGAGCGCTTCGGCGTCAGCCCGGTCACGGTCTCCCGGGCCCTGGCCGCGCTCGCCTCCGAGGGCCTGGTCGTCACCCGCCCCGGCGCGGGCGCCTACCGTGCCCAGCGTGTCGCCGACGGCCCGCGTCCGGTCGACACCTCCTGGCAGCAGGTGGCCCTCACCGTCGAGGAGCACGGCGATTCCACCCCCAGGGTCGTCGACGCCTCCGGCGTGACCGCCAGCCTCGCCGTCCCGCCGCCCGGGGTGATCGCCTTCAACGGCGGTTATCTGCATCCCTCGCTCCAGCCCGAGCAGGCGCTGGGGGCCGCGCTCGCCCGCGCCGCCCGCCGCCCCGGTGCCTGGCAGATGCCACCGCTGGAGGGACTGACCGCGCTACGGGCCTGGTTCGCGCGCGAGGTCGGCGGCCCCGGCGGTAGCCTCGGCCCCGCCAACGTCCTGGTCACCGCGGGCGGCCAGGCCGCGCTCACCACCGCCCTGCGCGCGCTCGCCCCGCCCGGTTCACCGGTGCTGGTCGAGTCGCCGACGTACCCCGGCGCCATGGCGGTCGCCCGCGCGGCCGGGCTGCGTCCCGTCCCGGTCCCCATGGACGACGGCGGCGTGCGCCCGGACCTGCTCGCCGACGCCTTCGCCGCCACCGGCGCCCGGGTCTTCTTCTGCCAGCCGCTCTTCCAGAACCCCACCGGCGCCGTCCTCGCCGCCGACCGCCGCCGGCGGATCACCGAGATCGCCCACGCCGCCGGGGCCTTCCTCGTCGAGGACGATTTCGCCCGGCGCCTCGGTCACGGCGCCGAACCGCCGCCGCCCCTGGTCGTGGACGACCCCTACGGCACCGTCGTCCACGTCACCTCGCTGACCAAACCCACCTCGCCCAGCCTGCGCGTCGGCGCCCTCGTCGCCCGCGGCCCGGTCATGGAGCGGCTGCGCGCCATCCAGATCGTCGACAGCTTCTTCGTGCCGCGCCCCCTGCAGGAGGCCACCCTCGAACTCGTCGGCGCCCCCGCCTGGCCCCGCCATCTGCGTGCCGTCTCCGCGGGCCTGCGCGACCGCCGTGACGCGATGCTCGCCGCCCTCCACCGCGAAATGCCGGGCCTGGTGTCCCGCGTCCGCGTCCCGGTCGGCGGCTACCAGCTCTGGCTGCGGCTCCCGGACGGTACGGACGAGTCCGCCCTCGCCGCCGCCTCGCTGCGCGCCGGCACCGCCGTCGCTCCCGGCCGCCCCTACTTCGCCGCCGAGGCCCCGGCCCCGTACGTCCGCCTCAGCTTCGCCGACACCAGCGGCACCGAGGAGATCGCCGAGGGCGTCCGCCGGTTCGCCGCGGCCTGCGCCGAGAGCGGCGTCGACGGGGTGGGCACGGACGGGGTGGCCACGGACGGGGTGCCCCGATGACCGGCGAGGACCTCCCCGCACCGGCGGCACCCCTGTCCGGCGTGCTGATCGCCGACTTCGGGCGCGTCCTGGCTGCGCCCTACGCCACGATGCTGCTGGCCGACCTCGGCGCCGACGTCATCAAGGTCGAGCACCCGGACACCGGGGACGACACCCGCGCCTGGGGGCCGCCCCACGCGCACGGGGAGTCCACCTACTTCCTGTCCGTCAACCGCAACAAGCGGTCGGTCGCGCTCGACCTGCGCGACGCCACGGACCGCCGCCGGGCAGCGGAACTGGTGCTCCGCGCCGACGTCCTGTTCGAGAACTTCCGCCCCGGCACCATGGACAAGTACGGCCTCGGCTACGACGCGGCCCGGTCCCTCAACCCCGGTGTCGTCTACTGCTCCGTCACCGGCTTCGGCACCGGCGAAGGCGCCGCCCTGCCCGGTTACGACCTGCTGATCCAGGCCGTCGGCGGCCTCATGAGCGTCACCGGGCCCGGCCCCGGGGAGCCGGTCAAGGCCGGGGTGGCCCTCGTCGACGTCCTCACCGGCCTGCACGCGGCGATCGGCGTGCTGGCCGCACTGCGCCACCGGGACGCCACCGGCGAGGGACAGCACGTCGAGGTCAACCTGCTCTCCTGCCTGCTGTCCAGCCTGGTCAACCAGGCGGGCGGCTACACCCTCGCGGGGGTCGTGCCGGGCATCCTGGGCAACCGCCACCCCTCCATCGCGCCGTACGAGGTCTTCCATGCCGCGGACCGCCCCCTGGTCCTCGCCGTCGGCAACGACCGGCAGTTCGCGGCGCTGTGCGAGGGCCTGGACGCACCGGAGCTCGCCCGCGACCCCCGTTACGCCTCCAACGCCGACCGCGTCGCCCACGCCGGCGAACTCGCCGAGCGGCTCGGCCGCTCGCTGCGCGGGCGCGCCGCGGCCGAGTGGTTCGACCGCCTGACGCCGCTGGGGGTGCCCTGCGGCCCCGTCAACGACCTGGCCCAGGCCTTCGGCCTCGCCGAACGGCTCGGGCTCGCCCCGCGCGCCACGCTCCACGGCGACGGACCCGCCCTGGACGTCACGGCGAACCCGATCGGCCTCTCCCGCACACCGCCCCGCTACGACCGCCGCCCGCCCCGACTGGGCGACCACACCGACGCCATCACGGCCTGGCTCGACTCGTGACCGCGGAGCCCTACCCCCGGTAGCGCAGGGGGTGGTCCGCGGGGACCTCCACCACGCAGATCCGTACGGAGTCCGGGTCCTCGATCCACATCTCGATCAGCCCCCAGGGCTCCTTCACGGGCTCCCGCACGATCCGGACCCCGCGCCCGGCGAACCGGCGGTGGCACTCCGCCACGTCCTCGACCTGGAGCCACAGCTGGAGCCCGGGGGCGGGCGGCCCGTCGGCGTGCCCCGAGACCTCGAGGAAGCCCCCGCCCAGGAAGAACACGGTGCCGCGCTCCTCCCACGGCCCGAACTCGCGGTAGACCGCCAGTCCCAGGTCGTCGCGGTAGAAGGCGCGGGACCTTTCGAGATCGGTCGGCCGGAGCAGGATCCTGCTGCTCAGTACGTTCGTCACGGCCCGAAGCTACCCACGCGCCGCCGGGAAAACCGGCTGACACGGCGCCCCCGCGTCCGCGAGGCTGCCCCGCATGGACCACGGCCCCGGCGCGATCGCCCCGCTGTTCAGGACCTGCACCCGCTGCGGCGCCGAAGCCGGCTACCACGCCGGCGTGTGCGTCATCGACGGCGTGGCGCACTGGAGCGTGGAGGGGCGCCTGCGAGACGTGCGGGTCCGCCGAGGCGGAGTGCGGCCGCGGGGAGGTCCCCGAGCACGTCAGTGCCGCCCTCGTCGCCGCACACGGCGAGGTGGTGCTGCGTGCCGAACCGCTCCCCGGCGCCGCGGGCGCGCGTGCGCTCAAGACCGTGCGGGAGGTGTTCGGCGTGCCGCTCACCGAGGTCCGCGGCCGGTTGCGCGCGCTCGCCGGTGAGGGCGAGCGGGGAACGGAGCCGGAGACGGCGCTGCTGGCCGCCCGTCTGAGGGAGGGCGGGTTCGCCGTCACGTTGGAGGCCGGGGAACCGCCCACGGGCGAGGAGCGCTTCGTGCCCACCGCGCCCGGGCGCCGGTGGCCCGCCAACCCGGCCGCCCAAGGCCACCCCGTCCGTACCGCCGCGCCCGCCCGCGTCGGCCGCGGCAGGGGCCGTCAGGTGCTTCTCGTCCCGGGGAGCCTGCCCGGGGAACTGCGCGAGCCGCTCGCCGACTACCTTGCGGGGGGCCGGATCCTCGTCATCGCCGGGAGCCCCGCTCCGGATCCGCTCTCCGAGGGGCCGTACGAGTACGTCCGCCTCGGGCGGGCCACCGACGGCACCTGGACGTGGGACCTGGCCTGGGAGCAGTGGGTGCGCCGGCGCGGGTGCGCGCCGCCCGAGGAGTTCGTGCGGCACGTGCGGGCCAGGGGTTTCGTGCCGCCTCCGGACACGACCGGCTAGCCTCGGGACGAGCCGCCGCCGCAGAGAGGACACCCCCGCCATGGAGACCGCGCAGCCCGTCGCCCGTCCCGTCTTCCGCACCGCCACCCGTGAGGACGTCCCCGTCCTGGTCGCGCTGATCGAGTCGGCGTACCGCGGCGAGGCCAGCCGCACCGGATGGACGACGGAGGCGGACCTGCTCGAGGGCCAGCGCACCGATCCCCAGGGCGTGGCGGCCGTCATCGACGGCGAGCGCAGCCTGATCCTCGCGGTCGAGGCGGACGGCGTCGTCGTGGCCTGCTGCCAGCTGGAGAACCGCGACGGGCACGCCTACTTCGGGATGTTCGCCGTGCGCCCGGCCCTGCAGGGCGGCGGTCTGGGCAAGCTGGTGCTCGCCGAGGCGGAGCGGCGGGCCCGCGAGGAGTGGGCGGCGGACGAGATGCACATGACGGTGATCACGCAGCGCGAGGACCTGATCGCCTGGTACGTGCGCCGGGGCTACGCGCGGACCGGCCGCACCAGCCCCTTCCCGTACGGCGACGCGCGGTTCGGGCTGCCCACGCGCGACGACCTCGCCTTCGAGCTGCTGGTCAAGCAGCTCGGCTGACGGCCGCCTCAGAGCCGCCCGGCCTCGACGATCCGCGACAGGAAACGCCGGGTGCGCTCGTGCGCGGGCGCGCCGAAGACGTCGGCGGGCGTGCCGCGTTCGAGCACCACGCCGCCGTCGAGGAAGCAGACCTGGTCGGCGACCTCGCGGGCGAAGCCCATCTCGTGCGTGGCGATGAGCATGGTCATGCCGTCCTCTTTGAGGTCCCGGACGACGCCCAGCACCTCGCCGACCAGTTCGGGGTCGAGCGCCGCGGTGATCTCGTCGAGCAGCAGCAGCCGGGGCCTGACCGCCAGCGCCCGGACGATCGCCACCCGCTGCTGCTGCCCACCGCTGAGCCGGTCCGGGTACTCACGCGCCTTGCCGTCGAGCCCGAGGCGGCCGAGCAGCTCGTGGGCCCGCGCCTCGGCGTCGCGGCGAGGGGCGCCGTGCACGCGGCGCGGCGCCAGGGTGACGTTGTCCAGCACCGTCATGTGCGGGAAGAGGTTGTAGGCCTGGAAGACCACGCCGATGCGCCGCCGGACCGCGTCCGGGTCGGCCCGTGGGTGGGTGATCTCCTCGCCGTCCAGGAAGATCGCGCCGTCGTCGACCTCCTCCAGGAGGTTGGCGCAGCGCAGCAGCGTGGACTTCCCCGAGCCGGACGCGCCGATCAGGGCGGTGACGGTGTGCTGCGGGACCTCCAGATCCACGTCCCGCAGCACGAGGGAGCCGCCGAAGCCCTTGCGGACCGACTCCAGCCGCAGGACGGGTGCCTCGGTCATACGGTGCCTCCCTGCGACTGGCGCCGGTTCATGCGCGCGGTGACCCAGTCGGTGAACCGGGTCATGGGGATGGTGAGGGCCACGAAGACCAGCCCGGCCACGACGTAGGGCGTGTAGTTGAAGGTCTGGCTGGTGATGATCTGCGCCGCGTAGACCGCGTCGATCACCCCGGCGATGGAGACCAGGCCGGTGTCCTTCTGCAAGGACACCAGGTCGTTCAGGAGGGGTGGCACGACACGCCGCACGGCCTGCGGCAGGACCACGTGCCGGAGGGTCTGCGCACCGCTCAGCCCCAGCGAGCGGGCGGCGGCGCGCTGGCTCGGGTGGACGCTCTCGATGCCCGCCCGGAAGACCTCGGCCACGTAGGCGGAGTAGGTGAGCACCAGACCCGCGCCGCCCAGCACGACCGGGTTCGTGGGCACCCCTTGCAGGCGCAGCGCCGGGACCCCGTAGATCACCGCCAGCAGGCAGATGATCAGCGGCAGGCCGCGGAAGAAGTCGACGTACGCGACCGCCAGTGCCCGGAGCGGGAAGAACACCGGACCGCGCAGCGTCCGGACCACGGCCAGCAGCAGGCCGAGGACCAGCACGATCGCGCCGCAGACGACCAGCAGCCGCAGGTTGAGGAGCAGGCCGTCGAGGACCTTCGGCAGGGCGAGGCGCGCGTAGTGGCCGCTGAGGAAGGTCTCCCGGACCCGCGGCCAGCCGGGGGAGCCCGTGATGCCCAGGCAGAGCACCCCCGCCGTGACCAGGGTGCTCGTCGCGGCGATCGCCGTCGCGCGGCGCGTGCGGGCGCGCCGGTGGCGCTCCCGCTCCAGGCGCCGCTGCGACGGCGTGTACGCGTCCTTGTGCAGTTCCTCGCCGAGCGTCACTTGAGGACCGGTGCGCCGACCGCGTCGGACAGCCACTGCTGCTCCAGCTCCGCGAGCGTGCCGTCCGCCCGCAGGGCGTCGACCGCCTCGGTGACGCAGGCGGTGAGCGGGCTGCCCTTGTCCAGGACGAGGCCGAACTGCTCCTGTGCGCCGGCGGTGGTCGCGAACTGCCCGACGACCTTGGCGTCGTCCAGTTCCGCGGAGGTGATGTAGAAGGCGGTGGGCAGGTCGACGACGATGGCGTCCACCTGGCCGTTCTTGAGGGCGGCGACGGCGAGGTCGTTCTTCTGGTAGACGGCCGCGGTGCGCTCCGGCTCGATCTCGTCGTTGATGAGGTCGAGGCTCGTCGTGCCGACCTGGGCGCCCAGCTTGACCTTCTTGAGCGCGGCGACGTCCGTGGCGTTCGCGGCCGGGGAGTCCTTCAGGGCGACGACGGCCTGGCGGACGTCGTAGTAGCCGGAGGAGAAGTCCACGGCCTTCCGGCGGTCCGCCGTGACGGAAACCTGGTTGATGTCGAAGTCGAAGGACTTGGCGCCCGGGGCGAAGGCGTTGTTGAAGGCGACCGTCCGCCAGGTGACGGCGGCCTTGCCGTAGCCCAGCCGCTTCGCCACCGCGTAGGCGACCGCGGACTCGTACCCCTTGCCGTTGGCCGGCTCGTTGTCCTGGAACCAGGGGGCGTAGGCGGGGTTGTCGGTGCCGATCGTCAGGACGTCCGCGGTACGGGTGTCCAGTTTGCCCGGTGCGCAGGACGCCCCGGCCGGGGCCGGGGCGGAGCCTGCGGGCGACGAGGGGCCGTCGGAGGCGGAGTCCTCCTGCGGGGCGCACGCCGCCGCGGTGAGGCCGAGGACGAGGACCGCCGCGGCGGAGGTGAGGCGCGCGGGAACCCGGAGGGCGAATGCGGTACGCATGGCGGGACATTGGCACCGCCGGGCGCCGGATGTCCACGACATCGTGGCCGGATCCCGCATGCCGGACGGTTGTGTCGGGCGTGTTGCGGGGCGGGCGGGTCACCAGTCGGTGAGGCCGCCCTCGACCGCGCGCTTGACCGCCGGCATGTCGGTGACGACGCCGTCGAGGCCGAGGGCCCTTGCCAGCGCGAGGTCGGCGGGGGTGTTCACGGTCCAGGCGATCACCGAGATCCCCGCGCGGTGGCACTCCTGCACCAGTGCCAGGCTGATCCGCCGCAGGCTCAGGCTGACGAGCTTCGCGCCGACCGCCTGCGCCCGGGTGACGATCTCCGCGCCCATGGGGCCCTGGGCGACCAGCACGGTGCGCACGTCGGGCAGGCACTCGCGGATCTCGGCGAGCGCCTCGTCGTGGAAGGACAGCACGTCGACACGCCCGACCAGGTCGCGCTCGCGCATCACCTCGGCCAGTACGCGGGCCGCCGCGACGTCCTTGATCTCGGCCTGGATCGGCTTGGTGACCGCGTCCAGGACCTCCTCGAACACCGGGATCCGCTCACCGGCGCCCGCGTCCAGCTCGCGCAGCTCGTCCAGGGTGAGGTCGCCGATCGGCCCGGAGCCGTCCGTGGTGCGGTCGACCTTCACGTCGTGCATGACGATCAGGGCGCCGTCCTTGCTGAGGTGCAGGTCGAGCTCGATCTGGTCCATGTCCTCGCGCTCGGCGCGGACGAAGGAGCGGAGGGTGTTCTCGGGCTCGACGCCCATGACACCGCGATGGCCGACGGTGAGAAAACTCAAGGGGGATCGCTTCCGTGCTGGGTGCTGCGGGTGATCGACGGGACGCCCGCAGCCTAGCGGCCCCTTGCGGCACGGGGCCGAACGCGGGATGAACGGCGCGGCCGCCCGCAGGAAGATCCACGGCCGGGGGCCCTTCCGGCGGAAGAATCTCCTCCGCCTCCACTTGAACGGGAGAAGCTGCCGTATATACGGTGGGCCGACAAGAGGTTCTTCAGCGAAGGAGGGGTCATGACGGAAATTCTGTCGCCGGCAGCGGCATCGATGGACAGCACAGCCACCAGCGAGACCGGTGTGTCCGGCGGCGGCATTGTCCGGCATCCGGCGTGGGCGGTCCTGAAGCAGGCGGTGGAGGAGATCCGTCCCTGGCAGAGCAAGGACGGCTCGGTCGACTTCTCCGCGGAGGGTGCGCCCGGGCGCGCCGCCGTCGAGAGCGCCCTGGACCGGGTGGTCCGCGCCGTCGAGGACCTCTCCCCGCTCGTGCCGCACGACAAGGCCTACCACGAGGCCCTGGTCGTGGACCTGCGCCGCTGGGCCGAGGGCGGCTTCGCGGTGCCGGACTTCCTCGACTCGCTGCTGGCCTTCCACCCCGCGGCCGACCGCCAGGACGGCCTGGAGCACCTCGTGGTGTTCCCGATGTACACGCAGAACGGCAACCCGGACCGCAACCTGGAGGCCGTCGCGCTGCGCGTCGTCTGGCCGCAGTGGCTGTCCGAGCTGGAGCGCACCCGCTACGACAACCCCCTCTTCGTGCCGATCACCTTCCAGGACTTCACCCCCGGGTACGACACGAACTCCGCGGTGCTCTTCCCCGAGACCGTCGCCGTCCGCGAGGCGCCCGAGCGCTTCACCTGGGGCGGCATCTTCTGCGACCGGGAAGCCGCCCGCTTTCGCGCCGTGAGCCGCGCCGCCGTGGACACCCTCGGTCTCTCGCTCCCCGAGGACGCCGAGGAACTGCTGGCGGACCAGGACCTCAGCCAGCAGACCTTCACGCTGTGGGACATGATCCACGACCGCACGCACAGCCACGGCGACCTGCCCTTCGACCCCTTCATGATCAAGCAGCGGCAGCCGTTCTGGATGTACGGCCTGGAGGAGCTGCGCTGCGACCTCACGACCTTCAAGGAGGCCGTGAAGCTGGAGGCCGAGGGCCACGGCATGGGCCGCTACGTCCAGTACGCGATCCTCTTCGACCGCCTCTTCCGCTTCCCGGTGACCGGAGACCGCGTCCGCAACTACGACGGTCTGGGCGGCCAGCTGCTCTTCGCGTACCTGCACAAGCACGACGCCGTACGCTGGACGGACAACAAGCTCCACATCGACTGGCAGCGCGCCCCGCAGGTGACCAACCAGCTGTGCGCCGAAATCGAGAAGCTGTACCGGGACGGCATCGACCGCCCCAAGCTCGTGCACTGGTTCGCCGCCTACGACCTCGTCGCCGGCTACCTCTCGCCGCACCCCGGTTCGGTCTGGGCCAAGGGCCCGGAGGCCCTGGACCTCGACCAGCCGCCGCGGAAGCTCGTGGACGACGTGCTGCCGGACGAATTTCCGCTCAGCATGTTCTACGAGGCCCTGGCCAAGAAGCTGCGTGATGTGATCGCCTCGACCAAGGGCATCACGGCCCGCGGCACGGGTCAGGTGGCCGCGTGACCGATCCAGGCGAGGAGGCGGCGGAGATGACGGAAGCCAACGAGGCGGCCAGGGGACCCCTGGCCGGAGCCGTGATCGCGGTGGCAGGGGCCGGCGGCCCCGCCGGACGCGCGACGCTGCAGCGGCTCGCCCGTGCCGGTGCCTGGGTCATCGCCGCGGACGCCAACCCGGAGCGGCTCGCCGAGGCCGTCGACCTGGCCCGCTTCGACGCGGGCGGCGCCGGGATCACCGGGGACATCGTCGACCTCCTCGACCTGGACGCCACCCGCGAGTGGGCGGGCCGGATCGAGAAGGAGCACGGCCGGATCGACGGCATGGTCCACCTGGTCGGCGGCTGGCGCGGCTCGGCATCCTTCCAGGAGACCGACCTCGCGGACTGGGACTTCCTGGAGAAGCTCCTCATCCGCACCGTCCAGAACACCTCGCTCGCCTTCCACGACGGGCTGCTCTCCAGCCCCTCCGGACGCTACGTGCTGATCAGCGCCGCCGGGGCCACCCAGCCCACCGCGGGCAACGCCGCGTACGCCGCCGCCAAGGCCGCGGCCGAGGCGTGGACGCTGGCCATGGGAGACTCCTTCCGCAAGCTCGCGGGGGAGCACGCCCCGACCGCCGCGGCCACCGTGCTGGTGATCAAGGCCCTGGTGCACGAGCAGATGCGCAAGGAGCGCCCGAACGCCAAGTTCGCTGGCTTCACCGATGTGACCGATCTGGCCGACGCCATCGCGGACGTGTGGAACCGGCCCGCCGAAGAAGTGAACGGAACCCGCCAGTGGCTGACACCCCGTCCGTGACCGCACCCCCGACCGACGCGGTCCGGCACCACGACCCCCGCGTCCGGGGCTTCGCCAGCGACAACTACGCGGGCGTCCATCCCGAGGTGCTGGCGGCGATCGCCCTCGCCAACGGCGGCCACCAGGTCGCCTACGGCGAGGACGACTACACCGCCCACCTGCAGGAGGTCTTCCGCGGCCACTTCGGCCCGCGGGCCGAGGCCTTCCCGGTCTTCAACGGCACCGGTGCGAACGTCGTGGCCCTGCAGGCGCTGACCGAGCGCTGGGGCGCGGTCGTCTGCGCCGCCTCCGCCCACATCCACGTGGACGAGGGCGGCGCCCCGGAACGGATGGGTGGCCTGAAGCTGCTCACCGTGCCCACCCCGGACGGCAAGCTCACCCCCGAGCTGATCGACCGGGAGGCCTGGGGCTTCGACGACGAGCACCGCGCGCAGCCGCAGGTCGTCTCGATCACGCAGTCCACCGAACTGGGCACCTGCTACACGCCCGAGGAGATCCGCGCGATCTGCGACCACGCCCACGATCGGGGCCTCGCCGTCCACCTCGACGGCTCGCGGATCGCCAACGCCGCGGCCACCCTCGGGGTGCCGCTGCGGGAGTTCACCACCGACGCGGGCGTGGACGTCCTCTCCTTCGGCGGCACCAAGAACGGGCTGCTGCTGGGCGAGTGCGTCGTGGTGCTGAACCCGGAGCGGGTGCGGGCGATGAAGCACCTGCGGAAGCTGTCCATGCAGCTCGCCTCCAAGATGCGCTTCGTCTCGGTGCAGTTCGAGGCGCTGCTCGCCGGTGACCTGTGGCTGCGCAGCGCCGGTCACGCCAACGCGATGGCCCGGCGCCTGGAGTCGGCCGTCCGCGCCGTCGAGGGCGTCACCGTCGTCCGCCCCGTCCAGGCCAACGCGGTCTTCGCGCGGCTGCCGCGTGAGGTCAGCGAACGGCTGCAGAAGCGCTACCGCTTCTACTTCTGGGACGAGTCGACCGGTGAGGTCCGCTGGATGTGCTCGTTCGACACGACCGAGGAGGACGTGGATTCCTTCGCGGCGGCGCTGGCCGAGGAAATGGCCGCCCATTCCGCCTGAATCCGAAAAGCCGGAGGGGCGTACGGGATTTCCCGTACGCCCCTCCGTGCTTTCCGTGTCCCGCGTGGGGGCACCGGATCACGAATTGACGCAGACGTTGCCGAGCGCGGGGTTGAGCAGCCCGATGGCGTTGATGGTGTTGCCGCACAGGTTGATCGGCACGCTGACCGGGATCTGGATGACGTTGCCGCTGGCGACACCGGGCGAGCCGACGGCGGCGGCCTGGGCCGAGGCACCGCCGTGGCCGTAGCCGCGACCGTGGTCGGTCGCGCCGGCGGCGCCTGCGGCGCCCATCACGGTGGCGCCGGCGACAGCGGTCAGGGCCGCGGCCTTCGCGATGCGCATCATTCGTTCTCCTTGTGGACGATCGCTCTGTGGACCCTGATCAACGACCCCTGATGGCACCGGATGTGGGAATCCACCCGTTCGGGCCTTGCGTCAACCGGGCAAACGTCAACGACTCGTAGGGGGAGGTGATCCCGGTCTCGTAGAGCAGACCGACCGTGCCGTCGGCGAGTTCGACGAGGTCGGAGTAGGCCGCGGGACGTTCGCTGACGGGGGGTTCGGACGTCCACGAGGCGCCCTGGTCCCCGCTGACCCGGAGGGTCATCCTGCGGCGTTTCGCGGGGTCGGCCGGGCCCGAGTACAGCAGCGCCCCGTCCCGGGTGCGCAGGACGCTGCCCTGCACCTCGGGACCTTCCAGGGCGCCCTGCGGCCGGAAGATGCCGTCCACGCTGAGCCCGCCGTCGGAGCTGTAGGCGTCGGCGCGGGTGGGGGCGGAGAACCCGCGGTCGTCACGGCTGTTGATGTAGACCCGGCCGCCGGGGAGTTCGGCCATCGTGCTCTCGTTGAGGTTCAGCCAGTCGCCGGGGAGCGCCTGGACGAAGCCGATGTGCCAGTCCTGGCCGCCGTTGTCGCTGTAGAGCGCGTGGGCGCCGTGCATCGTCACGCCGGCGAGGACGGACGTGTGGTTGGCGGGCACCAGCAGGCGTCCGGCGTGCGGGCCGCTCCTCAGGGCGATGGCGTGCCCCGGACCTGTCGCGTACCAGCGCCAGTTGGCGGGTTTGACCTCGGAGGTGATGTCGCGGGGCGGGGACCAGGTCAGGCCGCCCGAGTCGCTGTGCAGTTCGTAGACGAGCCGTTCCGGGCCGGTGTCGCGGCAGATCAGCAGCACGACGCGCCCGGTGCGGGGATCCACCACCGGGGCGGGGTTGCCGAAGGTCTCGGTTCCGGCGTCGGCGATCATCTGGAGCGGCTCCCAGGTGCAGCCGCCGTCGTAGGAGCGCCGGAGCACGACGTCGATGTCACCGTCGTCCGCACCCGAGTTGCGGCGCCCCTCGGCGAAGGCGAGGACGGTGGTCCCGCCGATGCGTACGACCGCCGGGATGCGGAAGGTGTGGTACCCCTGCGTCCCGGACCGGAAGGGCACCGACGTCGTGCAGGCGGCCGGGAGTGGTGTGGCCGCCTCGCCCTCGGACGCCTGCCACCCGGCGGCCCCGGTGAGCAGCAGGGCGAGGCCGGCCAGCGTGCGTCTGCCCCTGGCGGCGGCGAGTGTCATCGGGCGATTCCTCCGGGCGGCGTGCGGTCGGCCAGCGGCGCCACATTCTCACCGGTCGGCCCGAGTCGCCGTATGACACTCCGTTCGATGCCTTTCCGGTAGTTCAATATGAGGAATTAGGCCGAAACGGCGGCGGATATGCTTGACGGTTTACCGGGTCCCGTCTTTGTCTGTGTCAGAGGTATCGACCAATGAATATGCCCGGATCCTTTCGGGGGCGCTGGTCGAAGAGCCCGCGTGGAGCGATAGTTGTGCACCTGTCGTCCATGCCCATGACAGGGGGACACCCGCCATGACCCGACCGACCCCACGTCGTACGGTGCTGGCAGCCGCCATCGCGGCGGCAGCCGCGGCGACGACCGCCCCGCGAGCCTTCGCCGCGTCCGGCGCGGACGACTGCGACCTGGCCGACGACGTGGTGGGCAGGCCGGGCGCCCACGACGGCGACGTGGCCGCCGTGGACTACCGGGCCTGGACGCGATGGGCCGACTGGCACCGCGGACGGGGCTCCGGCACCGGCGTCGTGCCCGGCCCCCGCCCCGGCGTGGCGATCCTGCGGCCCACCGGCACGATGGAGTACACCGACCCGCACACCCGGATCACCGCGACGTGGGAGACCGCCACCTGGACCTCCCCCGAGCACACCCCGCGGCACCCGGCGACCGAGATCGTCGCCTCCTGGAACGCCCGCACGCCACCCGGCACCTGGATCCAGGTCGAGCTGGGCGCCAGGTACACCGACGGCAGCCGGTCCCCCTGGTACGTGATGGGCCGCTGGGCCTCGGGCGACGCCGACATCAAGCGCACCTCCGTCGACGACCAGAGCGACGGCAGGAGCAGCGTCTGGACCGACACCCTCTCCGTCGACGACCCCGCCTCGGGCCTGCGGCTCGCCTCGTACCGCCTGCGGCTCACCCTGCTGCGCACCCCCGGCTCCCGGGTCACCCCCACCGTCTGGCGGCTCGGCGCCATGGCCTCCGACGTCCCGGACCGCTTCACGGTGCCGGCGTCCGTGCCGGGCGTGGCAAGGGGGGTCGAACTGCCCGTGCCGCGCTACTCGCAGGAGATCCACAAGGGTCAGTACCCGCAGTACGACAACGGTGGCGAGGCCTGGTGCAGCCCGACGGGCTCCCAGATGGTCATCGAGTACTGGGGCCGCGAGCCGGCCGCCGCCGACCTGGCCTGGGTCGACCCCTCCTACGTGGACCCCCAGGTCGACCACGCCGCCCGCTACACCTACGACAGCCAGTACGAGGGCTGCGGCAACTGGCCGTTCAACGCGGCCTACGCGGCCACGTACCACGACATGGTCGCCGTCATCACCCGGCTGCGCGGCCTGAACGACATCGAACTGCTGATCAGGGCCGGCATCCCGGTGATAACGTCCCAGTCCTTCCTCGCCTCCGAACTCGACGGCGCGGGGTACGGGACCTCCGGGCACCTGATGTGCGTCATCGGCTTCACCGCCGACGGCGACGTCATCGCCAACGACCCCGCGAGCCCCGACGACGCCTCGGTGCGCCGCGTCTACAAGCGGTCGCAGTTCGAGACCATCTGGCTGAGGACGAAGCGGTACACCGCCGACGGGCAGCTGCGCAGCGGCACGGGCGGCGTCTGCTACCTCTACTGGCCGCTGCGGCCCTCGGGCCGCCAGGCCCGGGCCCTGCAGCGGATCGGGGTGCTCTAGCCGGCTCCTGCGGCCGCGGTCAGCCGCCGGAGGGTATGGGTGCGAGCGGGCGCAGCGAGAAGCTGATGCTCGGGACGGGCAGCAGGCTCGGCAGGCGGGTCGGGTAGACCGGGTAGGTCGGGCGGTACGAGGGGAAGGCCGTCCGCCAGTCCTGGGCCGGCTGGTAGCCGGTCGCGCCGGGCAGGCCCGGGCCGCACTCCAGAGTGCCGTTGACGACGTGGCAGGGCGTCCCGCCGGGCGACGGCGTCGTGTCGTCACCGCCGCCGGCGACCGCCACGACGATCCCGACGAGGGCGGCGGCGCCGACCGTCACGAACCCGACGCGGGTCTGGTGCTTCCTCTGCTGCTCCGCGTCTGGGTCCACCACGGTCGTGAACCGCCATCCTTGGAACGACGGGCCCTTCGCGTCGCCCGGTTCCTCCGCGAGCCACGGATGCGCCGGATCGGGCGGTCCCGAGCGGTCGGGGTCCACGTCCAGGAGCGTGAGGTGGAGCCGCAGCCGGTCGAGTTGGGGCGGCTCGGAGAGCGCCTCCGTGACGAGCACGCGCAGCCCGTCGTCGGCCAGGCCGTCGCAGACCAGACGGGTGCTCCCGCCCCACAGGGGGACCCAGGCGGCCCGCCCCTCCCGGAGCAAGGTGTGGCCCACCAGCGCGTGCAGCGACTGCGCCAGCTCCTCGCCGGTGCCGTCGAACTCCCGGGCCAGCGCGCCCGGTCCGTCGTCGGCGAGCAGGCGCAGCACGGTGTCCAGCCCCGGAAGCCGCTCCCCGGTCGCGCGCGACGCGGCACGCAGGAGGTCCCAGGCACGCGTGCCCGCCACGCGGTTGGCGGAGAGCTCGATCCAGCGCTCCCACGGGACGGTCGTCCGGCTGTGGGCCAGTGGACCGCGCAGTTCCCCGAGCACACGTCCCACGTCCCCGGGGAGCAGCCGGAGCGCGCCGCTCCCGTCGTCCTCCCCGGGCGGGGCGTCGAGCTCCCGCAGACGGCGCAGCCTGAGACCGAGCGGCGGGTGCGAGTCGCGCCGGTGCGAGCGGACGCGGTCGTCGTCCACCGGTACACGCCGGACGCCCAGCTCGCCGAGGAGCGAACGGAACGCCAGGTAGGGGTTGTCGGGGTGCATCCCCACCAGGGCGGCCGGATTGAGCCACTCCTGCTGGAACCTCCGCCACGCCACCGCGGTGCCGTGCGTCGCGCGCAGCGCCGACGCCGTCACCTCGCGCCCGGCCAGGCGCGCGGCCGTGCGGTCCGCCTCCAGCTCCTGGCGGCGTCGTACCGCGAAGGTGAGCCACCGGAAGACCAGCGCGTACAGCCGTACGGAGCCGCGCACCACGAGGTGCGGGAGGGAGAACCACCTCGTCCCGGTGTTCCACTGGCCGAGGGTCGTGGCCAGGGCGGCGTCGCACCGGTACGCGACGGCCCCGAAGCGCGTGTGACGGTGGGAGAAGTGGCCGAACTCGTGGGCCAGCACGGCCCTCAGCTCCGCGTGGGTGAGGCTCGCCAGCAGGGGCAGGCCCAGGTGGAGCCGGCGCTGCCCGGACAGCAGGCCGAGCGCCGCCCCGTCCTCCGACACGGACGCGTTGACGTCCCCGGTCAGCAGCAGCACGTCAGGCGGGCGCGCCCCGACCTGCCAGGCGATGCCGGTGGCCAACTCCCACAGCGCGGGGGCCTCTTCGCGCGACACCGGTACCGCGTCCGCCCGCAGCGGCGCCGCCCGGGTGATCGCGCCCAGCCCCTGGACGATGCTCAGCAGCAGCGGGACGGCGGCGGCCGCGACGATGACACCGCGCATGGCGAGGTCGGCGTGACCGTCCCGGGCCGCGAGCAGGAAGAGGCCGAGCAGACCCAGCACGCCGAGCCCGAGCCCGCCGATCAGCACGACCAGACCCGCCAGCAGCACGATCGCCAACAGCGCCCGTAACGACGCCCACACCGCGCTCATCGGTCACCCCCCTCGCGTCCCCCTTGTCCCTCGATGATGCCCGCTCGCGGACGGCGTGGACCACTTGTCCACAGGCCCCTCAGCCGACCGGTACGCGCGCGTAGCGGCCCACCACGCACAGGTCGTCGCCGATGCGCTCGGCGGCCTCGAGGAGCGGGGGCAGCAGTTCGGAGCGCGACTGCTCCACGGAGCGGCGGCTGGCGTGCATGGAGACGTTGACCGCGGCCACCACCCGGCCGCCGCGGTCGCGGACGGGGACGGCGATGGACCGCAGGCCCTCCTCCAGCTCCTCGCTGACCAGGGCGTGCCCCTCGGCGGCGACCTCGTCGAGGACGCGGGCCAGGCGCGGTGCGTCCGTGACGGTGTGCCGGGTCAGCCGTGTGAAGCCGGTGCGCGCGAGGTGTGCCGCGCGTTCCCGGGCGGGCAGCCCCGCCAGCAGGACGCGGCCCATCGCGGTGGCGTAGGCGGGGAAGCGGGTGCCGACCGTGATGTTGACGCTCATGATGCGGACGGTGGGCACGCGCGCCACGTACTGGATGTGCTCGCCGGACAGCACCGCCATCGACGCGGAGTCGTGCACCGCCCCGACCAGTTCGACCAGATGGGGCCGGGCGATCTCGGGGAGCGTCAGCCGCGACAGGTGGGCGCAGCCCAGCTCCAACACGTGCGGGGTGAGCCGGAAGAGGCGGCCCTCGGAGGCGACGTAGCCCAGGTGCTCCAGGGTGATGAGGGAGCGCCGCGCGGTGGCGCGGGCCAGCCCGGTGGCCTCGGCGACGGCGGTGAGGGGGAGTTCGGCCCGGCCCCCGCCGAAGGCGGTGAGCACGGCGAGCCCGCGGGCCAGGGACTCCACGAACTCCGGCCCGAGCTCCTGCTTGGAGGCCCGTGTCCAGGCGGCGGGCGAGGGTGACGCGTCGGTGGGGGAGGGGGCGGGGGCGTCGGCGGGCCGTGAGAGGGCGTCCTCCATGGCCGCGACCGTCTCGCGCAGCCGGGGCAGCATGGCCTCGCGCAGCGACCCGGCGCTGTGCCTGCTGGTGTGGCTGACCACGCTCACCGCGCACACCGGCTGCCCGGCGGTGTCCCGTACGGGCACGGCGACGGCGATCAGTCCCGGTTCGATCAGCTGGTCGTCCGCCGACCAGCCGTGGGTGCGCGCGGCGGCGACCCGCTCCGGGAAGGAGGCGGCGGCGTCCCCGTGTCCGCGGGGCAGTGCGGGGAAGCCGGTGTCCTGCGGGTCCGCCGCGCGGCGGTGGCGCCACCTCTCCCATCCGGCGTCGTCCCAGTCGCCGGCGAAGAGCGCCCCGGGGGCGCCGCGCTCGGCCGGCAGCTGGTCGCCGATGCGGAAGGTCAGGGACATCGCACGGCGCCGGGTCGCCTGGTGGACGAAGCGGACCCCGTCGCCGTCCGGCACGGCGATGGACACGGACTCGTCCAGGCCGTCGGCGAGGGCGTCGGCGAGCGGTCCCAGCAGGTCGGGGAAGCGGCTGGCGGCGAGGTAGGCGTTGCCGAGTTCCATCAGCCGGGGGGCGAGGACGGCGTCCCGGCCCTCGACCCGCAGGTACCCGGTGCGGACGAGCGTGCTGACCACCCGGTCCACCGTGGACCGCGCCAGGCCGGTGGCCCGCACGAGGTCGCCGACCGAGCGCCGGCCGTCGGCCGCGGCCAGCTCGCGCAGCACCGCCAGTCCCCGGACGAGGGGGCCGACGGCCTCCTGCGGCGGGGGAGCGGTCGCGGTGGTCAGCGGTGTCATCAGCACTCCAGCGTGGCGGAACGTCGTCGAAACCGTACCGCCCCGGAACGTTGACAGAGCGGGCGCCCGAGGATCAGACTCGGGCACGAGCAATTGTGAACTTAAGTTCACTGGACGAACGAGAAGGTGGGCGCAGGATGGACAAGGTGGTCGCCTCGGCCGCTGAGGCCGTAGCGGACGTCCGGGACGGCGCGTCCCTGGCGGTCGGCGGCTTCGGCCTGAGCGGCGTGCCGAACACGCTGGTCCAGGCCCTCTACGAAGCCGGGGTCAGCGGTCTCGCCGTCGTCTCCAACAACTGCGGAGCCCTCGACTCGGGCCTCGCGGTCCTGCTCGCCGCGCGCCGCATCGCCCGCGTCACCGGCAGCTACATCGGGGCCAACAAGGAGTTCGCCCGTCAGTACCTGGCCGGCGAGCTGGAGCTCGAACTGATCCCGCAGGGCACCCTGGCCGAGCGCCTGCGCGCCGGCGGCTGCGGCATCCCCGCCTTCTACACCCCGGCCGGCGTCGGCACCCAGGTCGCCGAGGGCGGCCTGCCCTGGCGCTACGACGGGGACGGAGGCGTGGCACTGGCCTCCGAGCCGAAGGAGGTGCGCGCGTTCGACGGCATCGAGTACGTCCTGGAGCGCGGCATCACCACCGACTTCGCGCTCGTCCGCGCCGCCAAGGGCGACCGCCACGGCAACCTGGTCTTCAACAAGGCCTCCCGCAACTTCAACCCGCTCGCCGCGATGGCCGGCCGGATCACCGTCGCTGAGGTCGAGGAGCTCGTCGAGCCCGGCGCGATCGACCCCGACCAGGTGCACCTGCCCGGCATCTTCGTCCAGCGCGTGGTGGCGCTCACCCCGGAGCAGGCCGCCGACAAGAAGATCGAATTCCGTACGGTCACGGCCAGGGAGGTGCGGGCCTGATGGCCTGGACACGCGACGAGATGGCCGCCCGTGCGGCCCGGGAACTGCGCGACGGCGAGTACGTCAACCTCGGCATCGGCCTGCCGACGCTGATCCCCAACCACCTCCCCGAGGGCGTCGAGGTCGTCCTGGAGTCCGAGAACGGCATCCTCGGCACCGGCCCCTTCCCGTACGAGGAGGAGGTCGACCCCGACCTGATCAACGCGGGCAAGGAGACCGTCACCGTCCTGCCCGGCGCGGCCTTCTTCGACTCCGCGCTGTCCTTCGGGATGATCCGCGGTGGTCACATCGACACCGCCGTGCTCGGCGCCATGCAGGTCTCCGCCCGCGGCGACCTGGCGAACTGGGCCGTCCCCGGCAAGCTCGTCACCGGCATCGGCGGCGCGATGGACCTGGTGCACGGCGCCCGGCGGGTCATCGTCACCATGACCCACACCGCCAAGGACGGCAGCCCCAAGATCCTCCGGGAGTGCGCGCTGCCGCTCACCGGCCGGGCCTGCGTGGACCGGATCATCACCGACCTGGGCGTCCTCGACGTCACCGACGGGGGACTCGTCCTCGTGGAGACCGCCCCGGGCGTCACCACGCAGGAGATCCTGGACAAGACCGCGGCCCCGGTGCACGTCGCCGTCGCCGCAGAAGGGAGCGCCCGATGAGCGGGCAGCTGCGTGAGGTGTACGTCGTCGACGCCGTCCGTACCCCGGTCGGCAAGTACGGCGGCGCCCTGTCAGGAGTGCGTCCCGACGACCTCGCGGCGCACGTCGTGGCCTCGCTGGTGGCCCGTACGCCCGAGCTCGACCCGGCCCGGATCGACGACGTCTTCTTCGGTGACGCCAACGCCGCGGGCGAGGACAACCGCAACGTCGCCAGGATGGCCGCACTGCTCGCCGGGCTGCCCGTCACCGTGCCCGGCACCACGGTCAACCGGCTCTGCGGCTCCGGCATGGAGGCCGTGATCCAGGCCGCCCGCGCCGTGGCCGTCGGCGACGTCTCCGTCGCCATCGCCGGCGGTGTGGAGTCCATGAGCCGCGCCCCCTGGGTGCTGCCCAAGCCCGAACGCGCCTTCCCGGCGGGCCATCAGGAGCTGTACTCCACCACCCTCGGCTGGCGCATGGTCAACCCGAGGATGGACCCGCGGTGGACCATCCCGCTCGGCGAGAGCGCGGAGCTGATCGCCGACCGGCACGGCATCACCAGGGAGCAGCAGGACGCCTTCGCCGTCGCCAGCCACGAGAAGGCGGCCCGCGCCTGGAAGGACGGCCTGTACGAGGCCGAGGTCGTCCCGGTCGACGGCGTGGACCTGCCGCGCGACGAGACGATCCGCGACACCACCTCCATGGAGGCGCTCGCCCGCCTCAAGCCCGCCTTCCGCAAGGACGGCGGCACCGTCACCGCGGGCAACTCCTCGCCCCTCAACGACGGGGCGGCCGCGCTGCTCGTCGTCGACGAGGAGGGCCTGAAGGCCACCGGCCGCGAGCCGCTCGCGCGCATCCGCGCCTCGGCCGTCACCGGCATCGAGCCCGACTACTTCGGCCTCGCCCCCGTCGAGGCCGTCCGCAAAGCGCTGGCCAAGGCCGGCAAGGGCTTCGGCGACCTCAGCACCGTCGAGCTCAACGAGGCCTTCGCCTCGCAGGTGCTCGGCTGCCTCGCCGGATGGCCCGAGCTCGACCCCTCGATCGTCAACCCGCGCGGCGGCGCCATCGCCGTCGGCCACCCGCTCGGTGCCTCCGGCGCCCGCATCGCCGGCGCCGTCGCCCACCAGCTCGCGGCCGCGGGCTCGGGCACCGGCCTCGCCGCCCTGTGCATCGGCGTCGGGCAGGGCCTCGCCCTCGTCCTGGAAAGGTAGGAGCCCTCCGCATGAGCAGCCCCCCCACCCAGGGCGAGATCTCCGCAGAGATCGCCGACGAGCGCGCGGCCTACGCCAAGCGACGTGCCGACGGCGGCGCCGCCGAGGACCACCCCGACCGGGGCTACGCGCCCTACCGGAGCAGCGTCCTGCGGCATCCCGAGCGCCCGTTGGTGGCGGCGGGGGCGGCGGCCGGCGACCCCGAGGCCGTGGAGCTCTCGGGCCCGGTCTTCGGCGTCACCGACGTCACCGCCCTCGACCACGACCTGACGCGGCAGCACCAGGCCGAGCCGCTGGGCGAGCGCATCAAGGTCACCGGGCGCGTCCTGGACCGAGCGGGCCGGCCCGTGCGCGGCCAGCTCGTCGAGATCTGGCAGGCCAACGCCTCCGGTCGCTACGCGCACCAGCGGGACGACCATCCCGCCCCGCTGGACCCCAACTTCACGGGCGTCGGCCGCACCCTGACCGGGGACGACGGCACCTACGAGTTCGTCACCATCAAGCCCGGCGCCTACCCCTGGCGCAACCACATCAATGCCTGGCGCCCGGCCCACATCCACTTCTCGCTCTTCGGCCCGGCGTTCACCCAGCGCCTGGTCACCCAGATGTACTTCCCCGGGGACCCGCTCTTCGCCTACGACCCGATCCTGCAGTCCGTCACCGACGACTCGGCCCGGCAACGGCTGGTCGCGACGTACGACCACGACCTGTCCACCCCCGAATGGTCGCTCGGCTACCGCTGGGACATCGTCCTGGACGGCCCGGCCGCCACCTGGATCGAGGAGGGCCGATGAGCGGCGAGGCACCCGCCCCCACGCCCTCGCAGACCGTGGGCCCCTTCTACGGATACGCGCTGCCGTTCCCCCAGGGCGGCGACCTCGCCCCCGCCGGGCACCCGGACACCGTCACCGTCCACGGCTGGGTCTACGACGGCGCCGGGCAGCCCGTCCCCGACGCGCTCATCGAGGTCTGGCAGCCCGCCCCCGACGGCTCCCGGCACGGCGCCCCCGGTTCGCTGCGCCGCGACCAGGTCACCGGGGCGGTCCTGGGGCGCGACGGACTGGTCTTCACCGGCTTCGGGCGCATCGCCACCGACGCGGACGGACACTACGTGATCCGCACGTTCCCGCCCGGCGGCGTCCCGTACCTCTCGCTGATCGTCTTCGCCCGCGGTCTCCTCCACCACCTGCACACCCGGGTCTACCTCGGCGACGCCGAGGGGGACCCGCTGCTCGGCTCCCTGGAGCCGCAGCGGCGCGCCACCCTGGTCGCCACTCCGGAGGGCGGGCGCGTCCACCGCTTCGACGTCCGGCTCCAGTACGACGGAGTGCATGAGGAGACGGTCTTCCTTGCCTTCGACTGACCCCGCCGCGGACGTCGGCCTGCTCTCCCCGGTCCGGGCCGGGTCGGCCGCCGAGGAGGCGACCGGGGACGCAGCCTTCGTCCGGGGCATGCTCGACGCGGAGGCCGCACTGACCCGGGCGCAGGCCGCGCTGGGGCTCGCGCCGGCGTCCGCGGCGGCCGCGGTGACCGCGGCCGCTGCGGAGCCAGGCCGGTTCGACCCGCGCGACCTCGCGCTACGCGCCCGGGCCGGCGGCAATCCGGTGATCCCGCTGGTCGCCGACCTGACCGAGGCGGTGGGGGAGCGGGACGCGAACGCCGCCCCCTATGTGCACCGCGGCGCCACCAGCCAGGACATCCTGGACACCGCGGCGATGCTCGTCGCGTCCCGCGCGCTGCGCCCCGTCCTGGACGACCTCGCCGCCGCGGCCGGCGCGTTCGGACGGCTCGCCACGGAACACCGCGACACCCCGATGGCGGGACGCACGCTGACGCAGCACGCCGTCCCCACCACCTTCGGACTCAAGGCGGCCGGCTGGCGCTCCCTCGTCCTGGACGCGTACGACCGGCTGACCGCCGTCCGCGGCGACCTGCCCGCGCAACTCGGCGGTGCCGCCGGCACGCTCGCCGCCTTCGGCGCCTTCGCCGAGGCGGACGGCACCGCCCCCGGCGCGAGCGCCGCCGCCGCTCCGCGGCTCCTCGCCGCCTACGCCGCCGAGACCGGGCTGGCGGAGCCCGTTCTCCCCTGGCACACCCTGCGGACGCCCATCGCCGATCTCGCCGGGGCACTCGCCTTCGCGGCGGGCGCGCTGGGCAAGGTCGCCGCCGACGTACTGGTGCTGTCGCGCACCGAGATCGGCGAGGTCACCGAGGGCGCCGGCGGCGGTTCCTCGGCCATGCCCCACAAGGCCAACCCCGTCCGCGCCACGCTCATCGCCGCCACGGCCCGCCAGGTGCCGGCGCTCGCCGCCGTGCTGTGCGGCTCCCTGGCCGCGGAGGACGAACGCCCGGCCGGCGCCTGGCACGCCGAATGGCAGCCCCTGCGCGAGGCGTTGCGCCTCGTCGGCGGCGCCGCCCGGGACGCCGCCGGACTCGCCGCGGGCCTGCGCGTCCACCCGCACCGCATGCGCGAGACCCTCGGCACCACGGGCGGTCTGGTGGTCACCGAACGTCTCGCCGCGGCCCTGACCGCTCTCATGGGCCGCGGCGAGGCCAAGTCCGCGCTCGCACGGGCCTCCAGACGCGTCGCCGAGGAGGGGATCGCCCTCGACGACGCCCTGGCGCAGGACCCGGCCCTCGGCGGCCTCCTCCCCGAGGGACGCCTCCGGGAGCTCACCGACCCCACCCGCTACACGGGGGCGGCCGGCGCGCTCGTCGACCGCGCCTTGCGCCGCCCCGGCCCCGCGGGGACGTCCTCGTGACCGCCCCCGCCCCCTTCCGCGACCCGGGCCGATCGGGGTACGCCATGTCCGGGGGACGTCGGACCCGGGCGGGCGCCCGCCCGGCCGCCGGGCCGTGCAAGGGCGCCGTGACACCGCCGTACGCACCCGTCAGCACCATCCGCGAGGAGCCCGCATGAGCACGCCGTACGAGGCCGTGGAGCCCCGACTGCCGCACCACCGGGTCGACGGCGCGCCGGGCCTGCCGCCGCTGATCCTCGGGCCGAGCCTGGGCACCTCGCTCGCCGTGTGGGACCCGCAGGTCCCCGCCCTCGCCCGCGGCCACCGCGTCATCCGCTGGGACCTGCCCGGCCACGGTGGCAGCCCCGCCGCGCTGCTCCCGGAGGACGGCACGGTCGAGGACCTGGCCCGCTCGGTGCTGGCCCTCGCCGACGCGCTCGGCGCCGACCGCTTCGCCTACGCCGGCGTCTCCCTCGGCGGGGCCGTGGGGACCTGGCTTGCGATCCACCACCCCGAACGGGTCGCCGCGCTCGCGATCGTGTGCTCCTCCGCCGACTTCGGCGACCCGGAGGGCTGGCGGGAACGTGCCGCCCTGGTCAGGGCGAAGGGCACGGGACCCGTCGCCGACACCGCGGCCACCCGCTGGTTCACCCCGGAGTTCGCCGGCGACCCCGCCGTCGGCGCCCTCCTGGACGACCTGCGCGCCGCCGACCCGGAGGCGTACGCGACCCTCTGCGACGCCCTCGCCGCCTACGACGTACGCGCCGACCTGCCCCGGATCACCGCGCCCACCCTCGTCGTCGCGGGCCGCGGCGACCCGGCGACCCCGGTCGCGGACGCCCGTGTCCTGGCCGACGGCATCCCCGGCGCGAGCCTCACCGAGGTGGCGCACGCCGCCCACCTGGCCGGCGTCGAGCGTCCGGCCCCCGTCCTCGCGGCGCTCCTGCAGCACTTCGCCACCGAGCCGGCCGCCGACGACGGCGCCCGCCACACCGAGGGCATGGCCGTCCGCCGTGCCGTGCTCGGCGACGCGCACGTCGACCGGGCGGTCGCCCGCACCACCGCCTTCACCGCCCCCTTCCAGGACTTCATCACCCGCTACGCATGGGGCGAGATCTGGACCCGGCCGGGCCTGAGCCGCAGGACCCGCAGCTGCATCACCCTCACCGCGCTGGTGGCCCACGGCCACCTCGACGAGCTGGCGATGCATGTGCGCGCCGCGCGGCACAACGGCCTGACCTGGGAGGAGATCCAGGAGGTCCTGCTCCAGTCCGCCGTCTACTGCGGCGTTCCCGCGGCCAACGCCGCGTTCGCCGTGGCGAACCGCATCCTCGAGGAAGAAGAGGAGTAGGAGAACACATGCAGCACCACACCACCGTCGCCGTCGTCGGCGCCGGTCCCGCGGGCCTCCTGCTGGCCCGTCTGCTCCATCGCTCCGGCATCGACTGCGTCGTCCTGGAGAGCCGCGACCGCGAGTACGTCGAGCAGCGCCAGCGCGCCGGGATCTTGGAACAGGGCACGGTCGACGTGCTCCGCTCGTCCGGCGCGGGCGCGCGCCTGGACCGCGAGGGCCTGGTCCACGACGGCATCGAGCTGCGCTGGGACCGCCGCTCCCACCGCCTGGACTTCCCGGCCCTCACCGGCGGCCGGCGCGTGTGGGTCTACGCCCAGACCGAGGTGGTCAAGGACCTGATCGCCCTCCAGCTCCAGGACGGGGCGCCGCTGCTGTTCGGCGCCCATGTGCACGCGGTCGAGGGGGCCGACACGGACCGCCCGGTGGTCCGCTACCGCCACGAGGGCCGGGAGAAGACCCTCACCTGCGACTACGTCGTCGGCTGCGACGGCTTCCACGGCGTGACGCGCGCGGCGGTCCCGGAGCACGCCCGGCGGACGTACGAGCGGGTGTACCCCTTCTCGTGGCTGGGGATCCTCGCCGACGTCGCGCCGTCCTGCGAGGAGTTGATCTACGCACACTCGCCCCGCGGTTTCGCGCTGCACAGCATGCGCTCCCCCCAGGTCAGCCGGCTCTACCTGCAGGTGCCGGGCGGCACCGATCCCGCCGACTGGCCCGACGAGCGGATCTGGGACGAACTGGACGCCCGCTTCGCCGTCGACGGGGACTGGAAGCTGGAGCGCGGCCCCATCACCTCCAAGGCCGTGCTGCCGATGCGCAGCTTCGTGACCGAGCCGATGCGCTGGGGCCGCGTGCTGCTCGCCGGCGACGCCGCGCACATCGTGCCGCCGACCGGCGCCAAGGGCCTCAACCTGGCCGCCGCCGACGTCATCGTCCTGGCCCGTGCCCTCGCCGCCCAGGCGGAGACCGGTTCCACCGCCCTGCTCGACGCCTACTCCGACACGTGCCTGCGGCGGGTGTGGCGTGCCGAGCACTTCTCCTGGTTCATGACCACGACCCTGCACACCGACCCGGCGCAGAGCGACTTCGACACCCGGCTGCAGATCTCCCAGCTCGACAGGATCGCCGCCTCCCCGCACGCGGCGGCCGAACTCGCCGAGAACTACGCGGGCCTGGAGATCGGCTAGCCCGGGACCGGACCTCTTACGCCTTGCTTACGTGCGGCCCCGGCCGTCCGCAACCACCTCGCGCGGGCTTACGGTGAGGGGTATGGAAGGCAAGGGCACGCCGGTCGGCCGGCGCGTGGTACTCGGGATGCTCGGGCTGGGCGCGCTGGGGGTGGCGTTCGGCAGCCGCGCGCAGGACGGCCTGGACTCGGCGCTCTCCCAGGTGGCGGGGAAGGACCCCACCGGGCTCAGCGGACTGCTCCCCGGGGGCGGCGGCTTCCGCATCTACAACGTGGCGGACTCCGTTCCCCACCGGGACGCGACCGACTACCGCCTCACCGTCTCCGGCCTGGTCGACCGGAAGGCCACCCACACCCTGGCCGACCTGCGGGCGATGCCGCAGACCAGGATGGTGCGCGACGTGCAGTGCGTGACCGGGTGGCGCGTGCCGGGCACGCCCTTCGAGGGGGTTCGGCTGTCCCACCTCCTCGACCTCGCGGGCGTGCAGGACGGTGCCGGCGCCGTGCGCTTCACCTGCTTCGACGGGGTCTACAGCGAGAGCCTCACCCTCGAACAGGCCCGCAGGGACGACGTCCTGGTCGCCCTGCGGATGCAGGACAAGCCGGTGACCACGGCCCACGGCGGCCCCGTGCGGCTCTACGTGGCGCCGATGTACTTCTACAAGTCCGCCAAGTGGCTCTCGGGCATCGAGGTCACCCAGGACGTGCGGCCCGGCTACTGGGAGCACTACGGCTACGACGTCGACGCCTGGGTCGGCCGCTCGAACGGACGCCACGATGACCCCACGTCCTGAGACCGTGCGCCGCTTCACCCGCGGCGAGCGCTGGGTGCACCGCAGCACGGCCGCCCTGATGCTGGTCTGCCTCTTCACGGCGGCGGCCCTCTACCTGCCCCCGCTCGCCGAACTCGTCGGCCGCAGGCGGCTGGTGGTCACCGTGCACGAATGGTCCGGCATCGCCCTGCCGCTGCCCGCCCTCGCGGGCCTCGCCTCCCGCGCCTTCCGGCGCGACCTGCGGCTGCTCAACCGGTTCGCCCCCTACGACCGGGACTGGCTGCGGGACGCGCTGCGTCGCGTCCCCCACCACCGGCGTGTGGCGGGGAAGTTCAACGCCGGGCAGAAGCTGTACGCGTCCTTCGCCGCGGGCGCGGTGCTCGTCATGCTCGGCACCGGGCTGCTGATGATGTTCCCGCACCTGAGCGGCTTGGTGTGGCGTACCGGCGCGACCTTCGTCCACGACTGGCTGGCCCTGGCGGTGGCCGTGGTGGTCGCGGGACACCTGTGGATGGCGGCCAACGACCCGCAGGCACGGCTGGGGATGCGCACCGGGTTCGTCACGCCGGAATGGGCGCGCCGCCACCATCCGCGGTGGGAGCGCACGGAGTCCGGGGACCCCGGGGAGCACGGAGGGTCCGGGGAGCACGGGGACCGGCCGCACACCCCCGTCGCCTGACGCCCCGTAGGGGCTGACGTGCGGCCCGCGGGCCCAGCGGGTCAGTGAACCAGACAACGGTGTCGGCCTCTTGACGTGCCGTCGACGTTCGCCGTCGGCGGCACGTCGTCATGTTCATGCAAGTTTTGCCGTCCGGCATCTACTCGCATAGACCCCTGGGGCCCCATTCTGGCTTCGCACACCAGTACCACCTGTTCGGTTCCGCATCCGGTTGCACCGCCATGCCCGCGCGCCACACCGCGCCCGTCAGTGACTGGAGTCCCCATGCGCCGAATCACGACCGGTTTCGCCGCCACCGCGGTCGCCGCCGTCGCCACCGTCGTCTTCACCGTCCCCGCCCAGGCCGCCCCCGCCGACAAGGCCCAGGTGCTCGCCGGTTGGACCCAGACCAGCGCCTCGAGCTACAACGCCTGGTGGTCCGCCCGCGGCAACCAGGGCGCCTGGGCCGCCTACGGCTTCGACTGGTCCACCGACTACTGCAGCAGCTCCCCGGACAACCCCTTCGGCTTCCCGTTCCAGAACTCCTGCGCCCGGCACGACTTCGGCTACCGCAACTACAAGGCGATGGGCTCCTTCTCCGCCAACAAGAGCCGCCTCGACAGCGCCTTCTACGAGGACCTCAAGCGCATCTGCGCCGGCTACAGCGGCGCCACCGCGACGGCCTGCAACAGCACCGCCTGGACCTACTACCAGGCGGTCAAGGCCTTCGGCTGAGCCCGTACGCCGAGCGGCCCGGCACCGGTCTTTCCGGTGCCGGGCCGCTTCGCGGAGCCGGGTCAGGCGACCGTACCGGACTTGGCGATCTCGACGCGGGCGCTGGTCGCGCCGGTGCGCGAGCCGAGCGACTCGATCTTCTTGACGACGTCCATGCCGTCGACGACCTCGCCGAAGACCACGTGCTTGCCGTCGAGCCAGTCGGTGACGATCGTGGTGATGAAGAACTGCGAGCCGTTGGTGTTCGGGCCCGCGTTGGCCATGGAGAGCTGGCCGGGCTTGGTGTGCTTGAGCTGGAAGTTCTCGTCGGCGAACTTCTCGCCGTAGATGCTCTTGCCACCGGTGCCGTTGCCGGCGGTGAAGTCGCCTCCCTGGAGCATGAAGTCGGGGATCACGCGGTGGAAGTGCGAACCCTCGAAACCGAAGCCGTGCTCGCCGGTGGCGAGCTCACGGAAGTTCCGCGCGGTCTTGGGGACCACGTCGTCGAACAGGGTGAACACGATCCGTCCGGCGGGCTCGCCGTCGATCGTGATGTCGAAGAACACGTCGTTGCTGTTCATGCCCCCATTTTCGCATCCGTGACGCCCGGCCTCCGACGCGCCCCGCGGAAACGCGCTTGACGGGTGACCCGGCCGGACACCAGCATCCGGGGCATGCCCGAACCCGTGACCCTGGAAGGCAAGCACGTCCGCCTGGAGCCGCTGAGCGCCGCCCACGTGGACGGGCTGCTGCGCGCCGCCGCCGAATCCCGCGACACGTACGCCTACACAAAGGTGCCGGCCGACCGCGAGGCGATGGCGCGCTACGTCGAGGAGGCTCTCCAGGACCAGGCGACCGGGGCCGCGCTCCCCTTCGCCGTACGGGACGTCCAGCGTGACGCCCTGATCGGCTCCACCCGGTTCCTCGACCTCGACCACTGGACGGCCACCCCCGCCTGGCCCGCCGGCCGCTCGGTGCCGCGCAGCGGCGCGGTGCCCACCGTCGCCGAGATCGGCAGCACCTGGCTCGCCGCCTCCGCCCAGCGCACCCCCTGCAACACCGAGGCGAAGCTGCTGCTGCTCACCCACGCGTTCGACGTGTGGGACGTGTTGCGCGTCACTTTGAAGACGGACGCGCGCAACGCGCGCTCCCGCGTGGCGATCGAGCGCATCGGCGGCCGCTTCGAGGGCATCCGCCGCGCCCACACCCTCGCCGTGGACGGCACCGTCCGCGACAGCGCGTACTACTCCATCCTCGCCGGCGAGTGGCCCGGCGTCCGCGGCGCGCTGGAGACCCGTCTCGCCTGAGCCCGGCACCGACGCGACCGGGCCGGCCCCCGCGGGGGCCGGCACGGTCCTGTGCGCGCGGCGGTCGTTACGGGATGCGGACGCCCGCCTCGGCCGAGAGGCGGTCGATCTCGGCGAGCTCTTCCGCGGTGAGCGGGCCCGCGTCGAGGGCGGCGAGGTTCTGGTCGAGCTGGGCGACGCTGCTCGCGCCGATGAGGACGGACACGACCCGCGGGTCGCGCAGCACCCAGCTCAGCGCCAGCTGCGCCAGGGTCTGGCCGCGCTCGCCGGCGAGCTTGTCGAGGGCGTGCAGGAAGGTGAGCTTCCGCTCGGTCAGGGCGTCGCGCTTGAGGAAGTGGCCCAGCGCCATCCGCGAGTCGGCCGGCACGCCCTGGAGGTAGCGGTCGGTGAGCTGGCCCTGGGCGAGCGGCGAGTACGCGATGAGCGCGGTGCCGGTGTCGCCGACGGCGTCGAGGACGCCGGCCTCCGGGTCGCGCTGGAGGATGCTGTAGGCGGCCTGGTGGATCAGCAGCGGGGTGCCCAGCTCGCGCAGGATCTCCGTCGCCCGGCGGTGCGCCTCGGCGGGGTAGTTGGAGATGCCGGCGTACAGGGCCTTGCCCTGGCGGACCGCGGAGTCCAGGGCGCCCATGGTCTCCTCCAGGGGCGTGTCCGGGTCGAAGCGGTGCGAGTAGAAGACGTCCACGTGGTCCAGGCCCATGCGGCCCAGCGACTGGTCCAGCGACGAGAGCAGGTACTTGCGGCTGCCCCACTCGCCGTACGGTCCCGGCCACATGTCGTACCCGGCCTTGGTGGCGATGAAGAGCTCGTCGCGGTACGGGCGGAAGTCCTGGGCGAAGAGGGTGCCGAAGTTGGCCTCGGCCGAGCCGGCGGGCGGGCCGTAGTTGTTGGCCAGGTCGATGTGGACCACGCCGCGGTCGACGGCGCGGCGCAGCACCGCGCGCTGGTTCTCCAGCGGCGAGGTGTCGCCGAAGTTGTGCCACAGGCCCAGGGACACGACGGGCAGCAGGACCCCGCTGCGCCCGGTCCTGCGGTATTCCATCGAGGCGTAGCGGTCGTCGGCGGCGAGGTAGGGCACGCGAGGGCTCCCGGGCGATGTAAGAAAATGTGCGGGATTGGGAGGCTACCGTCGCCCAATCGGCGCTGTCACGTCCGTTCTCCGGACGGCGGCCGTCGTGCACCTCCCGTTCTCGCCCCGCCGGAGGGGTGGTTGTGGCGCACGCCACACCGCGGAACGCACCGGAGCGGCCCGTCCGGGAATCGCGGACCCTCCTCGGCGGTTGGATCCGGGGGGCGTTCCTCCGGGGGGACCTCAGGACGACGCGGTCCGGGGCGGGTTGGACCGGAACACGTCCTGTCTTATCCGGCATTAAGTCGCCTAACCGGACATATGCGTCCACAGTGCATGCGTAGGGAATCGATGCGTGATGGGTGTCACGTGCCGAACACGCAGCGGAGGCCGCGGGCGACGCAACGTCGAATTTTCCCGTCGAATTTCACCGGGCGATATCGCGCAATTACCGTGGGCCAGTTTTCCGCCTACGCAGAGCGGACACTTCTCACGTAAAGTCACAGAACCGGATGATCGACTTGCGGTCCGCCGGGGGGCGTGATTCCGGTCCTTGCTCCGGGACGATTCCGTCGTTTAGCTTCCAGATCTCGCAGGACAAATTCCTGCGAGATTCTTCCGGGTAGAACGCCTAGTCCTGCCGCTGCCCGGACGCCGGATGACAAGACCGCACGGCAGGAGCGGGGGACCCAGGTAGTTTGCCGTTCCCGTTGGTCTCGGGACGGCTAGGGGTGAAGTCGCAGCGACATGCCTTTATTTGGCATGCCCCATTGCGGCCGGGCATCTCCAGCCCGAACCCGACAGCTTACCTCGCAGGCGTCGGAGAGGAATTCGGCATGCCCGGTAAGGGAAAGCACCGTCGTCCGCGGAACACCCGCATCACCCGCATCAGCGCGCTGGCCGGCACCACCGGCGCCGCCGTGGCGCTCCCGATCGTCGGCGCCACCGGTGCCCACGCCGCTCCCGTGAGCGTCTGGGACAAGGTCGCGGCCTGCGAGAGCACCAACAACTGGTCCATCAACACCGGTAACGGCTTCTACGGCGGGCTGCAGTTCACCCAGAGCACCTGGGCCGGCTTCGGCGGCACGAAGTACGCCCCGCGCGCCGACCTCGCGACCAAGGCGGAGCAGATCGCCGTCGCGGAGAAGGTCCTCGCGACCCAGGGTCCGCAGGCCTGGCCCGTGTGCGGTCCCAAGGCCGGTCTGACGAAGGCCATGGCCAACCCGTCGGCCACCCCGGGGAGCGTCTCCGGCACCGCCGCGAAGCCGGCCGCCAAGCCCGCCGCCCCCGCCAAGAAGGCCGCCACCGCCAAGCCGAAGAGCACCGGCGGCGCCTACAAGGTCGCCGGCGGCGACACCCTCTCCAAGATCGCCGACGCCCAGTCGGTCGAGGGCGGCTGGCAGAAGCTGTACGCGAACAACGAGTCGGTCATCGGCGGCGACCCGAACCTGATCTACCCGGGCCAGGTCCTGTCCCTGGGCGAGAAGGCCGCCGCCAAGAGCGCGCCCAAGGCCGCGAAGGCCGCTCCGGCCGCCAAGCCGGCCGCCGCCAAGGCCGCCAGCACCTCCGGCTACACCGCCCCGCTCGACCACGTCACCCTGGGCACCGCCTACCACCAGGCCGGTGCCATGTGGTCCAAGGGCTACCACACCGGTGTCGACTTCATCGCCTCGACCGGCACCAAGGTGAAGTCGATCGCCGGCGGCACCGTGGTCTCCGCGGGCTGGGGCGGCTCGTACGGCAACCAGGTCGTCGTCAAGCACGCCGACGGCCGGTACTCGCAGTACGCCCACCTGTCCTCGCTGTCGGTCTCGGCCGGCCAGTCGGTCTCCGCCGGTCAGCAGCTGGGCCTGTCGGGCGCCACCGGCAACGTGACCGGTCCGCACCTGCACTTCGAGGTGCGCACCACCCCCGACTTCGGCTCCGACATGGACCCGCTGGCGTACCTGCGCGCCCACGGCGTCAACGTCTGATCGAACTGATCCACCGTCATCCGGCGGTAGGCTGTGCCCTGTTCCCCGTTTGTAGGGAACAGGGCACATGCCTTTGGTCTGTGACCGAAAACGGATCGAATATTTCCATTTCTTGTGTCCTCTCGAACGGTCGGTCAGTAGCCTCTCTCGCACGTGGTCGTGTCCACGACCACTCATCCTGATCGCCGAAGAGCTGGAGCCGTTGATGGAACGCCCTGCCTGGGCCCCCCAGGGGATCGATCTTTCCGTGCCGAGCGTGTCCCGCATCTACGACTACTACCTGGGCGGCTCGCACAACTTCGAGGTCGACCGGGAGGCGGGACGGCGGGCCATCGAGGCCTTCCCGGGGCTGCCGAAGATCATGCAGGCCAACCGGGCGTTCATGCGCAGGGCCGTGCGTTACTCCGTCGACCAGGGCATCACCCAGTTCCTCGACATCGGCTCCGGCATCCCCACCTTCGGCAACGTCCACGAGGTCGCCCAGGCCGCCAGTCCCGGCGCGCACGTCGTCTACGTCGACCACGACCCGGTCGCCGTCGCCCACAGCCGTGCCGTGCTGGAGGGCCACGAGAACGCCGCCATCGTCGCCGCCGACCTGCGCTCGCCCCGCGACATCCTGGACAGCGCGCAGGTGCGCGGGCTCATCGACCTGGAGCGCCCGGTCGCGCTGCTGCTCGTCGCCGTCCTGCACTTCCTCGAGGACGCCGACGAACCGGCCAAGGCCGTGGCCGAACTGCGCGACGCCATCGCCCCCGGCAGCCTGCTGGTCGTCACCCACGCCTCGGTCGAGGGAGGCCCGCGCAGACCCGAGGAGGGGGAGCGGGTCGAGAACGTCTACCGCAGCGCGAGCTCGCCGCTGATCATGCGGTCGCGGGCCGAGGTCGAGCGCTTCTTCGACGGCTTCGACCTCGTCGAACCCGGCCTGGTCTCCGCGCCGTTGTGGCGCCCCGACGGCACGGACGACGACGAGCTCGACCCGGTCGTCTTCAGCGGGTTCGCGGGCGTCGGCCGCAAGGCGTGACCGTGAGCAGGGAGTCCGGCCCGGAGCCGGAGCCCGCCGACAGCCTGCGGCGCTTCGCGATCATCTGGAGCCGGGCGATCTACCCGGCCACCGCCACCTCCATGACACGCGGCGAGTTCGAGGAGTACCTGCTCCCGCTCGCCGCGCGTCTCGACGCCACGCTGCGCGCGCAGCCCTTCGACCCCCGCCCGGCCGCGGAGGTCGGCGCCGCGCTCGTGGCCGCGCACTGCACCGACCCCGAGGCGCTGCCCCGCATCCTCGACGTCGTCGACGCCTACCTGCTGCTGTAC